>NZ_CCXH01000001.1 GCF_000820725.1 Actinomyces polynesiensis
ACACCACCACCGGGCCCCCACCGCACGAAACCCCGGCCCCCACGAGAGCGAATATTCACTCGTCGAGTTGAACAGGAAGTACCGGACTTCTCCTCCCGGAATGGTTACCGGAACCCCAGGCGCGAAGGCACCCGTCGTTGGATCGAACACGGTCCAGGTCACCGGGGATCTCAGAGGTGAACCAAGGTCTGAGTTTGTCGATATCAGACTCCTCAAGTCCGGAGTCAGGGTCTGTGTGCTCCTGCCGGAGTTCTTGAGTGCCGTAATCTGGACTGACGCCGCAGTGACGGGAAGGTGTGTGTCGGTGCTCCCCTTGCTCATGCACCCCACGCCTCTTGAGACTCGATGGGTGGACGAGTCCACATGGGCCCTGAACATGGACCCTGAAAGCAGAACACTCGGTCGCGCAATCTCCTCCGCAGTCTGGGCGATGTTGTCAGCTTGCTCCATCGCGGCATCTGCAATCTGAATCCCGCGGTACGCGAAGAGCAGTCCGACAACTGTGGCAACAAGAGCAGCGCCAGACAAGATGAGATTCATCTGCTCGTGATTGAGATGTCCACAGATCTTCCTACGTGTCGACTTCGCTCGGTGATCGTCGGTTTGAGCAGTCAATGTCGACGTGCTTCGTTCCCCCGGCGTGATCAGGGGGCCGTTGTCCTCTTCTTGGGTGACTTCTTGACGACCATTGGACTCGCTGCGACGGAATCTGGAGAGCACCAGACGGCATCCACCCAGGGCGAGCGCCGACAGCAGGACGGTGACAAGGCCACGAGATCGGGAATCAACCGAAGCTGGTGGAACCCTCGGCATCGGTCGACGACGGAAGACCATCAGCTGTCACTGTCCGTCCGAGAAGCGGACGTTCACAACCCACCCAGCACCTGCGCCACCAGGATCTTCCCGATCATGGCGACCGGGTAGACGAGCGCATACCCCAGTGCCACACGCGGGTCCGCGTTGGTGCGTGAGTTCGCGAAGGCCAGGACCGCGGGCTGCGTCTGGGACCCGGCGATGAGGCCCGACAGCTGTGTGCCGCCCATCTTGAAGATCCAGCGCATGACCGCGTACAGACCGACCGCCATGACGGTCGTCATGAGGATGCCCAGCACCAGGATCTTCCACCACGTGCCAGACGTGAAGGCCTCGATGATCTGCCCACCGGCATTCGCGCCGGCCTGGGCCAGGAAGACCAGCAGCCCGAACTCGGCCAGCACCTGGCAGGCCGTGTAGGGCAGTGCCGTCACCACCGGCCCGATGCGTCCGATCTTGCCGAAGATCAGCCCGACCACCAGGGTCCCCGCCGCGGATCCGATGGAGAAGTACTCGCCCGTGGGGGTCAGGATCTGTGCCTCGCCCAGGAGGATGCCCAGCGCCATGCCGATGCCCAGGGCGACGGGGTTGAGATCGGTGAGACCGCGGGTGGAGTCCCCGAAGAACTTCGTGATCTCCGCCATCTTCGAGGTCGGCGCCACCACGCGGACACGGTCTCCTTCCTGGAGGACCAACCCGGGCTCGGCGATCATGTCGACGTCGCCGCGGCGCACGCGCGAGATGGTGCCGGAGAAGCGGGTCGCGAGGTTCAGGTCCCCGACGGTGCGTCCCGCCACCTTGGGGTCCGAGATCGTCATGCGCCGGAAGTCCAGGTAGGTGCGGTCCTGGATCAGGGAGTGGGAGGAGGAGTGCCCCAGTTCGTTTGCGGCCTTGGCCACCAGTTCCCTCGGGCCCACCACCGTGATGAGGTCACCCGGATCCAGGGTGTCCGACATGGAGGGACGCGTGATGGGTCCCTCCTCGCCGCGGCGCAGGCGGGAGAAGGTGACCTTCTGGCCGAGCTTCTCGTAGACGTCCCCCACGAAGGGGTGGTCCTCGCGTTCCACTCGGATCGTGCGGTTGGCCAGGGGGCTGGGGGCGTCGGAGTCCTTCTTGCCATACGACAGCGCCGCAGTCGCGGCTGCCAGCATCCCGATGACGCCGAAGAGGTAGGCGATCGAGTAGCCGACCGTCGCGGCACCCAGGTCCCCTGAGGCCTGACCGGCAGCGGCCAGTGCGGGTGTGTTGGTGAGGGCACCGGCGAAGGTGCCGGAGATCAGCGCGGTCGACATGCCCAGCGACTTGCCGACTCCCATGCCGACGGCCGCGACCAGCACGTAGAGAACGACCATGGCGACGATGGGGCCGACTGCGCTCTTGATGTTGTGGAAGAAGGAGGCCCCGGAGTTCACGCCGATCGCGAAGGCGAACAGCGCCAGACCCAGCACGCCGAGCTCGCGGGTCACGCGCAGCTCGATGTCGAAGGTCTGCGCCCACGCGGCCATGGCGATGGCGAAGAAGAGGACGGCGGCCGGCCCCAGGCTGATGCCGCGCAGCTTGATGTGGCCGAAGGCCATGCCGATGCCGATGAGGATGAACAGGAACAGCACGGGCTGTTCGGAGAGGAAGGTGAACACCGAGGTCACAGCGCAGACTCCATCGTGAGGGAAGGGATCCCGAGGGTACGCGGACAGTATGTCAGCACACCTTCGCGACGAGGGCGGCCCATCGTCCCAAGTTCACCCGTGGTTCCCCGAAACCCCACGATTCGACTGAGGTCCCTGTCGTCTGTGGGGCGTCGGACATAGCCTCGGAACACCATCACACACAGGGGAGTCCCATGAAGGTTCCACGCATTCCGCTCAGACGTGTCCGCATTCCGTTCGCACCCATCCACACCCATGACGTTCCCATTGCACTCCAACCGGACCCGCCCCGGGAACCGAGGACGAAGTCGCCGGTGCGCCGCTTCGCTCCGGTGATTGCGAGTGTCGTGACCTTCTTCCTGGGTGTGGGCATCGGATCCACGCCCAGCAACGCGGATGGTGCTGCGGCCGCGTTGGTCGCCTCCCCGTCGCCCGTCCCGACGGTCACCGTCACCGCGACTGCCCGGCCGAGTGCCACCCCGACCGTCACTGCGACCGTCACTGCGACCGTCACTGCGACTGTGGGCCACGCCTGAGCCTGCGCCCACCGTGACGGTGACCGAAGTCGCGCAGGTCGAACCCGAGGTGCAGCAGCAGGACGTCCAACAGGGAGTGGTGCAGCAACCTGCCGCTCCCGCGGAGCCGGCAACCGCTTACTACCAGAACTGCACAGCGGCGCGAAATGCGGGTGCCGCGCCTCTGTACGTCGGGGACCCCGGCTACCGCAGCGGGTTGGACCGCGACGGCGACGGCATCGCCTGCGAGTAGGAGCTGTCGGGCGGTGGAACTCTCCACGAGTTCCCCTCAGGTGGTCCGTGGCGCCCGGGGGTCGACGCTACTGTGCGACCACCATCCCCGATCGCGGTGCCAGCACCACATGCCCCGTGCACGGGGCTCCTGAGACCAGGTCGGTCCCCACCACGCCGGACACCTCCGCTGCCCGGTCCCCGTGGTTGAGCAGGAACAGGATGTCACCGCGACTCTGTGCCTCCACTCCGTCGGGCAGACCGTCCACCACGGGCCGCACCCGTGCGTGTGCGGCCAGCACCTGCACCAGGGCCGCGCGCGAGGGCGCATCCAGGTCGCAGGTCACGTACCAAGCGCCTCCCGCAGTCCCGGGGCGCTCCGGTTCCTCCTCCGCAGATCCCACCTCGGGAGCCGCTGTCACGAGCCGGTGCGTAATGGCGGGCAGCCCCGCCAGGTCCACGCCGCCCCCGCGTCCGTCGAAGGTCGCCACCACCTCGACGCCCGCCAGCGGGAGATCACCGGGATCCCCCTGCTCGGAGACCTCCTCCAGTGGCGCCAGGACCTCCGCCCACATCCCCGCCCGCAGGTCGGGTGTGGGGATGGCGATGCGCTCCAGGGACCGGGTCAACGAGGGCGACTCCACGCTGATCCCCGTCCACGTGCAGGCACCCGGTGCTCCCATGGCACGGCTCAGCCGGTCGACCAGGACACTTCGCGAGTCAGCCGGCAGCCCCACCGGGCCTGTGAGTGCTGCATGGTCAACCACGCGCACCCCCAGCAGCTCCCGGAAGGATCCCAGGTAGCCGCCCAGGACGGCCTCCATGTGCACCCCCACCACGCCGGTGGGGCCGGTGACCAACACCTGGGCACCGCCAGCTGCCACACGCTCCAGCTCCGAGGCCAGCCCGGGGCGGTCCATGAACAGTGCGGGTGCCACCACCAGGGAGTAGCCCTCCAGGTCCGAATCCGCTCCGACCACGTCGACGGCGATGCCCGCCTCCCAGAACGTCCTGTGCCAGGCGCGGGCCTGGGCGAAGGGCTCACCAGGGTCCGTGGGGCCGATGGCTGCTGCGCGCGCCCACTCCGACTCCCAGTCGATGACCACGGCCACGCGAGCCCGGCTCCGGGTCCCGATGACGTCACCGAGCCGGGAGAGGACATCACCCACCTGCACCACGTCATCCCAGGTCCGCGACGCCGCCCCGGCGTGGGGCACCATCCCGGAGTGGAAGGTCTCGGCACCCTGCCTGGACTGTCTCCACTGGAACTGCAGGACGCCGTCAGCGCCGTGGGCCAGTCGGGCCAATGACCACAGCAGGTACTGCCCGGGGCGCTTGGGGGAGTTGTGTGTCCGCCACTGGACGGCATTGGGGGCCTGCTCCATGAGCAGCCATGGGGCACCGTCGCCCAGACCGCGCATGACGTCGCCCTGCCAGGCGATCTCGTGGGCGGCAGCGGGATCCGCAGGATCCGGGTAGGAATCGTCCGAGATGACGTCCAGCTCCTGGGCCCAGGCCCGGTAGTCCAGCCACCGGTGGGAACCCATGAAGTTGGTGGTGACCGGCTGGTCCGAGTGCTCACGGATCGCGGCGATCTCCCCACTCATGCAGCCACGGATCTGGTGGTCACTGAAGCGCCGCCAGTCGAGCATCTGGGCCGGGTTGTGGAAGGTCGGCATGGCGGCCGGCGGCGTGATCTGGTCGAAGCTGCCGTAGCGCTGCGACCAGAAGTCGGTCCCCCATGCGGCGTTCAGCCCTTCGATGTCCACGTACCTCTCCTGCAGCCAGACCCGGAAGTCGGTGGCGCACACATCGCAGAAGCACTCGTGCACGTGGCAGGCGTACTCATTGCCCACGTGCCACAGCACCACACCCGGGTGGTTCCCGAACCTGCGGGCCAGCTCACCGGCCAGGGCCGTACTGCGCTCGCGGTACACGCGAGAGCTCGGGCAGTACTGCTGCCGGGATCCGAAGCCCAGGCGCACGCCCCGGGCGTCCACGGGCAGGGACTCGGGGTGATCGCTCGCCATCCACGCCGGGGGAGAGGCCGTCCCGGTCGCCAGGTCCACGTCGATACCCGCGCCGTGCAGGCGGTCGATCAGGGCACCCAACCAGTCCAGGTCATAGGTGCCCTCGGCGGGCTCCAGTCGCGCCCAGGAGAAGATCCCCAATGACACCAGGGTGACGCCCGCCTGCTGCATGAGCTCGATGTCGCGCTCGACCACCTCTTCGTCCCACTGCTCAGGGTTCCAGTCGCCCCCGTAGCTCGGAGTGGCGGGTGTGAACCTGCGGGACACGACGCTGTGGGGCACGGGGACTCCTCCTGGGGCAAGGGCGGCGGACACAGAGATGGTATCGAGGGGTGAGACACCGGCGTGTCGTGAATCGGGGAACCGTACCGTGGTCCTCGTGTTCGAGATTCACGCGGTTCGCCTCGCTCGCCTGATTGTAATCAGGCGTGCGACTCCTGCCGTCTGACACGGGTGGATCGCACGCCTCGTCCCCACGCATCCGCGGAGGGGATTTTTTCATGGGACAACACCACCCACGCGAGAGGACACCGCAGTGAAGGACGGCACCCACCCGAATGACCACACCGCTCCCGCAACACAGATGACCGGGGCGGCCGCCATCGTCGCAAGCCTGGAGGCACTGGGGGTGACCGACGTGTTCGGAATGCCCGGCGGCGCCATCCTCCCCACCTACGACCCGCTGATGGACTCCTCCATCCGCCACATCCTCGTCCGCCACGAGCAGGGCGCCGGACACGCCGCCGAGGGCTACGCGATCGCCACCGGCAGGACGGGTTGCGCGATCGTCACCTCCGGCCCGGCGGCCACCAACACGCTCACGGCGCTGGCGGACGCGAACATGGACTCCGTCCCGATCGTCGTCATCACGGGCCAGGTCGGGGCATCATTCATCGGCACCGACGCCTTCCAGGAGGCGGATATCGTCGGGGCCTCCATGCCACTGACCAAGCACTCCTTCCTGGTCACCGACGCCCAGGACATCCCCGCCCGCATCGCAGAGGCCTTCCACATCGCCTCCACCGGCCGCCCCGGGCCTGTCCTGGTGGACATCACGAAGTCCGCCCAGAACGCGCAGATGACCTTCTCCTGGCCGCCCGCACTCGACCTGCCGGGCTACCGCCCCGCCGGCAAGCCCCACATGAAGCAGGTGCGCGCCGCGGCCGCTGCCATCGCCCAGTCCCAGGCGCCGGTGCTCTACATCGGGGGTGGCCTGATCCGCGCCGACGCTGCTGCAGAGCTCGCAGAGCTCGTGGCACTCACTGATGCTGCGGTCGTCACGACGCTCACCGCGCGCGGGGCTTTCCCCGACTCCGACCGCCACAACCTCGGCATGCCCGGCATGCACGGGACCGTCGCAGCGGTCGGTGCCCTCCAACGGGCGGACCTCGTGGTCGCCCTCGGCGCCAGGTTCGACGACCGGGTCACCGGCAAGCTGGATTCCTTCGCGGAGCGGGCCACCGTCGTCCACGTCGACATCGACGCTGCTGAGATCTCCAAGAACCGCGTGGCGGATGTCCCCATTGTCGGGGACCTCAAGCTGACACTGGCCGCCCTGCTCAAGGTCCTGCCCGGCGCCCAGGAGAAGCACGGCAAGTCCGACCTGTCCGGGTGGTGGCGCTACCTGGACCGCCTGAGCAACACCTACCCGCTGGGGTGGACGGAGCCGGAGGACGGGCACCTGGCCCCCCAGTACGTGCTCTCCCGCCTGAGCGCACTGGCAGGCCCCGACGCCATCTACACGACCGGTGTCGGCCAGCACCAGATGTGGGCCGCCCAGTTCATCGACTACGAGCGCCCCCGCCACTTCATCTCCTCCTCGGGGTTGGGCACCATGGGCTACTGCGTGCCCGCCGCCATGGGCGCCCAGGTCGGCCAGCCCGACGCCACCGTGTGGGCGATCGACGGGGACGGTTCCTTCCAGATGACCAACCAGGAGTTGGCCACCTGCACCGTCAACCACATCCCCATCAAGGTCGCCCTCATCAACAACTCGGTGCTCGGCATGGTCCGCCAGTGGCAGTCGCTGTTCTACTCCCAGCGCTACTCCAACACGGTCCTCAATCCTGACGAGGGCGACCAGATCCCGAACTTCGTGATGCTGGCGGAGGCCTACGGCATGGCGGCACGCACGGTCAGCGACCCTGCAGAGGTCGATGAGGCCATCGAGTGGGCCATGGGCATCAACGACCGGCCGGTCTTGATCGACTTCCGGGTCTCCAAGGACGCGATGGTGTGGCCGATGGTGGCCGCGGGCGTGTCCAATGACGACATCCGCTACGCCAAGGGATTGGCGCCGAAGTGGGACACGGAGGACTGATCACCATGGCACCCATGCACACCCTCTCCGTCCTGGTGGAGAACAAGCCCGGCGTCCTCACCCGCGTTGCAGGATTGTTCGCCCGCAGGGCCTTCAACATCAAGTCCCTCACGGTGGGGGAGACCGAGTTCCCTGCCGCCTCCCGCATGACCATCATCGTCGAGGCCGACGAGTTGCCGTTCGAGCAGGTGACCAAGCAGCTCAACAAGCTGATCAATGTCATCAAGGTCGTCGAGCTGGAGGCTGAGGCCTCCGTCGAGCGGCGGCTCATCCTGCTGAAGGTCCGCGCCGACGAGAGTCGCCGCACCGGGGTCCTCCAGGTGGTGGACCTCTTCCGGGCACACGTCGTGGACGTGCAGCCCGAGACAGTCGTCATCGAGTCGATCGGCTCGTTGCAGAAGTTGGAAGCGCTGCTCAGGGCACTCGAGCCCTACGGTGTCAAGGAAATCGTCCAGTCGGGCGCCGTGGCCATCGGCCGCGGGCAGCGCTCGATCACGGATCAACTGAAGGAGAAATGACAATGGCCGAGATCTTTTACGACGACGATGCTGACCTGTCCGTCATCCAGGGCAAGAAGGTTGCGATCATCGGGTACGGCTCCCAGGGTCACGCCCATGCGCTGAATCTCAAGGATTCCGGTGTCGAGGTCGTTGTCGGCCTGCGCCCCGGCAGCTCCTCCTGGGACAAGGCCGAGAAGGCCGGCCTGGAGGTCAAGGACGTGCCCGAGGCCGTCGCCGAGGGCGATGTCGTGTCCATCCTCCTGCCCGACCAGGTCCAGCGCTTCGTGTACGCCGAGCAGATCGCCCCGAACCTCAAGGAGGGTGCTGCGCTGCTCTTTGCGCACGGGTTCAACATCCGCTACGGCTACATCGATGCCGGTGAGGGACACGACGTCATCATGGTCGCCCCCAAGGGCCCCGGTCACAAGGTGCGCGAGTCCTTTGAGAAGGGCATCGGCACCCCCGATGTCATCGCGGTCGAGCTCGACGCCAGCGGCCAGGCTTGGCCGCTGACTCTGTCCTACGCCAAGGGCATCGGCGGCACCCGCGCCGGCGTCATCAAGACCACCTTCACGGAGGAGACCGAGACCGATCTCTTCGGTGAGCAGGCCGTCCTGTGTGGTGGCGTCAGCCACCTCATCCAGGCCGGCTTCGAGACCTTGACTGCGGCCGGCTACCAGCCGGAGATCGCCTACTTCGAGGTCTGCCACGAGATGAAGCAGATCGTCGACCTCATCAACGAGGGAGGCATCACAAAGCAACGTTGGTCCTGCTCCGACACCGCGGAGTATGGTGACTACATCTCGGGCCCGCGCGTGATTGATCAGCACGTGAAGGACAACATGCGCGCGGTCCTCGACGACATCCAGGACGGCACTTTCGCCCGCCGCTTCATCGCGGATCAGGATAATGGTGCTCTGGAGTTCAAGGCCCTGCGCGCGGAGGAGGAATCCCATCCGATTGAGAAGACCGGCAAGTTCCTTCGCGCGAAGTTCGGTTGGACCCAGCAGGACGATGACTACACGGACGGGTCAGCTGAGCGCTAATTCGCGAGCCTTGGGACCCGTATTGACGTCAACGTCCTCGGCATTCTCCGATTAAGGAGCTTGGTGCAGAGGGCTCACATCGAACAGTTTCTCATTCATACGAGCGAGTTGACTTCTGAATGCTTGTGTTGTGTGAAACGACAATCGCCAAGCGCCCGCGAGGCGTGCGATTTGTCTGAGCAACAAGAGTTTCCGTAAGGCAATACCTGCATTCGCGGAGATGGTCGAACGTCCTATGTATCTCAAGATCGGACATGCAGGAATGCGAGCAAGATGATAACTCCAGCGACCATACTCGGAGGCAATTGCGGCAACTTTAGCTTTCCGAGGGGGAGCGACGCAGATGCGTGATTTGCAGCCGAGACCGCTAAGAGTTCTGCACGTAGTTGAGTCATGGGGAGGGGGTGTTCAAGTAGCGGTCTTGAGCTACATCGCGTCGACGCCTCAGTACAAACATTACCTGCTATATTCCACTCGCGCGTCGGCGGAGAACACCCATGAAGACGGGGGCGGATTCGCTGGCATCCAGATGATGCCGCGAAGTCCATGGGCCGCGCTCCGAATCATTCGGAGTAGTGTTCGCACCATACGCCCCGACGTGATGCACCTGCATTCATCCTTTGCGGGCGTTCTAGGTAGAACTGCGATTCGATGCGACGGGACTCCAATAGTCTATACGCCGCATTGCTATGCATTTGAACGCAAGGTCTCTCCTATGATTCTTCGGGCGGCCTATTGGTTGCTAGAGAAGTCCCTTGCCGCAAACACGTCAGTAGTCGCTGCCTGTAGTGATCGAGAAGTATGGCTCGCAAGATCACTCAATTCGCGAGTTCCCACGGTCATGGTGCCAAACCGCGCCGAGGTTCCGCCAGCTGATGGGCCGAAGCGGGAACCGAACCACGAAAGAGTTGTTGTTGCGAGCGGGAGAATCACGCGTCAGAAAGGACCGGATTTCTTCGCGGCAGCTTCCGCAGCATCAGAGCAGTATGGCTTCGGACTGACCTGGCGATGGCTCGGAGGCGGCTCGATAAGGGAGGAGAATGAGCTTCTAGAAGTCTCCAAGTCCATCGAACTAACGGGCTGGATCTCACGAAGGACGCTATTTGATGAGCTGCAAGCTGCAAATGTCTATGTTCATACAGCCGAGTGGGAGGGATTCCCAATCAGTTTGCTTGAGGCGCATTCTGCGCGAGTGCCAATTATCGTTCGAAAGATTGGCGCCTTTGTAGGAGCTCCACCTGCGTGGTGTGTCGACACTCCTGAAGAGCTTGTAAAGAAGGTCGTCGAGCTTATGGGATCAGAAGCCGAACGTAAACGGAACCTCAGCGATTGGGACGAGTTTTTGGAAGGCAACACGATTGAACGCCAAGGTGAGTGTCTTCAAGCGGCATACTGTAGTGCCCTACTCAATAGTAGGAAGGTGCCACTCAAGTTTCGTTTAGAGTCGTGATCGGTCTGGGAAGTGCGTGATCAAGAATGGGGTGTCCAGACTCTGATGTGAAGGCTCCACGAGCTTTCAATGGCAAGATGTGTGGCAAGATCGTTACTGAATGTCATAGTAGTGCGTTCTTGGGAGCACGGGCTTGCTCCGACGTACTGCTATGCTCAGACGGTGATGGGAATACCGCTGTGACGGGTGTTGCAGTAATCTAGGAGCACCACGATCGTTTGCATCCCTATAAGTGTGTGAAGACACACATCTGGTGATCGAAAGAAGCCTGAGTGGCCCTCTGGTTAGGGAAGGGTTTGGTAACTTTGAGCTTGAGTGTCCTAAGAAGCTGCGGTTCTTTGACCAAGGCGATGCCACGCAGAATCTGGTCGAGATCAGAAGCAGTTTTCATGGGGAACAGACGCCTAAAGCCGAATGATTGCACTGACCCCACGAGTAGCGCGGTGGTCAGCCTGACTTCGTTCGGAGAACGCTTGAAAACACTGCCCCTAACGATCAAGTCGATTCTTGCTGGGACGACCAAACCGCGTCGATTGGTGCTTTGGGTAACTGATGCGGAGCGGAGTTTGGTCAGTCCCGATGTTCTAGCCTTCTGCTCTAGGGGCCTCGAGGTTCGCTTCTGCCCCGACTATGGCCCTCACAAAAAGTATATTCTCACGCTTGGTGAACTTGAAGGATCGGATATCCTCGTCACGGCGGACGATGATGTGCTATACCCGAAGAAATGGTTGTCGACGCTCATTGCCGCGCGAGAAGAATCACCTGAGTGTGTGGTTGCGTTCCGAGCGAAGAGAATGCTGTTCGACCACGGGCGAATTGCGCCTTATGCTACTTGGCCGATGGTGAGAAGTGCCGTCCCCTCTCTTGCTCACGTTTCCACAGGAGTCTCCGGCGTTGCCTTCCCCAAGGCATTGGTCAGTGGACTTCTAGAAGTCGGCCTGGGATTCACCGAAAAGGCACCACGTGCGGACGATCTCTGGATTCACTCGGTCGCAGTTAGTAACGGTATCATGACGCGCCAAGTACGCAGTCGGCCCCGTGAGTTCTTCGAGGTCCCTGGAACACGTTCCACTAGCCTCATGCGTACGAACGTCGGCGGGGGCGGAAATGATGCCCAAATTCTATCAACCTACTCAGACGAGCTCGTTTCCCGTATCGAGCGGTCTCTGAACGGCGCGGACTAGACACGATGCACTTTCTTCGGGCGACGTCGACAACAGGTGTGGCGGACAGCTCGTGAAAAGTGCGATTGCTTCCCCGCTTGACATCTTGGGAGATCGTCCCACCCATGGGGCGCCGCTCAGTTCTTCTAGTGGGAACCGTAGGAGATACTTACAGGCTCCTGACTTTTGGGTCGGAGCGCGATTCCGCGGGGATGTCCTCAGGCACGATGGCACTTGTCTGGTTGAGATCCCCTGCCGATGCGTGGTTCAGCTCACATGGGAGAGGCGGCTGCGCATGAACAAGGCGCCCAGGGACGGTGCGCCATCTCGCAAAGCCTGAACCGGGGACTAGTGACTAAGTAGTTTGTCAACCGCAAGAAGTCAGGCTAGTCTGGTGCAGGGGCCACTCGTTCTTTAGAGAATGGCGCGCGGGCGGGTTGAGCTACTGGGGTCTATAGCAGGGAGAGTTTCGGGGGTAGCATTCCAGTGCAGTCCACAGGTACTTGCGCCCGGTCCGGATTCACGAGCGGAAGAACTCACCAGACGATGGCAGAAGATCCTCCTTCACAACGTGCGAGCATATCCGGCGTCGCTCACAAGCGCGCCGATTGCCTCTCGAACAAGAAACGATCTCTACGGATTTCCGTAGCACCTTGGTCTGCCACTTTGCTCTTGTTGTACTGCCATGGGTCTTGGTCAAACAGTATTGTTGTTGCAGTTGCTCTGTCGGTGTTCTCCTTTATCATTCTGGCGGCAGATCGTTTTCTGCTGGTTTCTACGCGCGGACTCCGCGCAATCTTGATCATTCAGCTCTTCTCTGCGTTGAGCATACTATGGAGCGTTGACTGGCTGCTTACGGCGCGAGCGTCCACTTCCCTATGGTTCGAAGTCTCAATGGGATCCTGGCTGTCATGGTGCGCGAGCACTCGAGAAGGACCGAGACCGCTCATTCTTGCATCCAAGTTCCTGATTCTCAGTAGCTTCGCAATCGGCGCATATCAACTGGCGAGCACCGGTCTCCCTGCGGATGGCGGCTGGCATGGCCCTTTCTCGTCGAAGAACGAGCTGGGTCTGTTTGCGGCGTTCGCGGGTGCACTCGCGAATTCTTTCGGGTCGAGGATTCAGCGTTTCTTCTGGACCGGATCCTGCTGTTTGCTCATCGTTCTGTCAACCTCAAAGACTTCATTGGTGGCGCTGCTATTGGTCTTGGCTGCACAGGAGGTCGGGCGCGCCCTCCTACTTCCGCGCGAAAGTGTGCGGTCAACGAGGAAGTGGCTGTTTGTGCCGACGATGCTGGCTATAGGGGGAGGGTGCTACTTCTTCTCAGGAGATCTTTTGCAGGCGCTCGGTAAGGACCCCACGTTAACCAATCGCACTGAGATCTGGGCCGTGTCTCTTGAAACTTGGGCGGGCAACAGAATTGTCGGCGACGGTCTTGGAGCGACTTTCTACCCAGGTTCAGAGATGCAGACCGCTATTCGTTCTGTCGGTGGTCCAGCCATATACACCGTTCATAACGGTTACCTTTCGGTCTACTTCGGTTTGGGAGCAGTAGGCTTGTTGCTGCTGATGATGCTCGTTGCTCAGGTTACGCGTTTGACGTGGCGATCACTGGATCGTACGTCGCACGGTATCGAGCCCGCCATTACATGGTCCGTCGGCACACTTTGTGCCTACTTGGTGACCTGTTTCTCGGAGGACGTCTCACTTTCTCGCGGTTCTGTATTCATGCTAGTTGGTGCTGCAGTTTACCTTAAGAAGGTACTGTCCTCGCGTGCTTGAATGATGTGGAAACAGGCCTTGCGCCCGTTGCAGATCTTCTGATTGCCAAACAAGAGAGGTTGAGACCAAATGCCTGTTTCAGCTGAGCACTCGCTGCCGTCGGTTTCGACGATAGTCACGGCGTTTAATGCTGCCAACACAATCGAGCGCGCGGTCGCTTCTGCGGTTGAACAAGAGTATGGGGGCGACCATAGGGTAATCGTCATTGATGACGGATCGACCGATGCTACCGCGGCTGTTGTTAGAGGTCTAGAGCATCCGAACCTGACTTTCATCTCCGTCGAACATGTCGGACGGGCACGAGCCCTCAACTATGCTTTGGCCGAGGCAGAGGGTTCCGAGCTCATTGCAAACCTCGATGCAGATGATGTCATGCTGCCAGGACGAATCGGACGGCAGTCTGTCGCCTTCGCGCAGAACACTGCACTTGGGGTGTTGGGCTCAGCCTATTATGAAGTCCACTTTGAATCAAACGTTGACGCCGTCCCGTCCGGCGCGTTCTTGGTGGCCCCGCCTCGCTCTAACCTCGAGCTCCGTCGCCTAATGGCGCAGAGTTTTGCGATATGCCATAGTTGTGCTACATACCGAAGAAGCGCGGCGTTTGACGTCGGACTTTTCGACGAGTCGCTGCGTTCTCGGATTGACTTTGACCTTTGGCTGCGAATGGTGACCAGCGGTTGGCAGATAGAGAACCTCTCGGATGTTCTTGGCGTTCACTTGAAGGCCTCCGGAACGAGTTTCGATAGGCGGTTCTCTCCACTGCGCTCGGCAATGGAGATGGCGAGATTGAACTTCGGGGCGGCCAAGAACCTTGGTCTGGGATCGAGGGGTTATCTCGTCGCCTTACTAAGATTCGGCTATTCGCTTTCGCGACGGACGAGTGTCAAAGCCGTGCCGCGGTTTTCGGAGAAGGTGCCTGTCGAAACCATCTCGCAGTTCCTTGAGAATCCCCGCGGTAACTGATTGAAGGTCGAGCGAGGTGATGATGTCTAGATCGAGGATGTCGCATCAAGGTGGAGTTGGTTTCAATCTCTTGTGGACTGCAGCAAGCGCGGGAACTAGCCAGGGCGCGTTGCTGCTCTTGAACGTGGTGTTAGCGCGTCTGGCTAAACCGCAGGATGTTGCTGCTTTCTTGGTTGTTCTGACTTTATCCACGATTATTTCGGGAGCGTTCTCTATCGGCCTGGAGAGGGTTGGAGTCGTTGTCCTGAAGAATCAACGTGCTGATACTCTGGTTGCCACCGGCGTTCAGATTCTGCGGATCGGATTAAGGACGTCTCTGCTGGCGGGTTTGGTGGGGGCCGCCGTTGCCACTCTTGGCGGACTAGTATCTCCGTCGCGGCCCGTGACGGTTGTTCTCGTAATGCTGTTCCTTTTTCTTGAGAACCTGCGTATCGTGTACGGTGACCTGCCGAGAACGTGGGGGCGTGCGGATCTTGTTCTTCTATCCGGGCCCGCGCTTCCTCGCCTGTTGTTGCTTTGTGTTGTCTCGGTCAGTGGATATTTCCACAGAGACTTCTCGCTTGATTTCTTGCTCGTAATTCTTTGTGCTGGTACAGTGGTTTCGGTGGCTGCGGGAGTGTCAGCGACTTTTGTCCTGGCAAGGGGCAAAAGGACGTGGTCCACGGTTGGAGGTTCTTCCGGTATAGGAAGCGTCGGAGAGTCGGGTTTAGATTCAGTCCCGTCCCTTCGTTTTCTGCTGAAGGAAGGGATGCCCCTAGCCGTAGCGAACGTCGCTCTGGCCGCGCTGAATCAGGCGGATACCCTGATCGTTGCTGTGTTCTTCGACCCGTCTACTGTCGCGGCATATGCCGTAGTAAGTCGCTTAGCGAACTTGTTTGGGAATGTTCGAACCATGATCAATGCGTCAATGGTTCCTTTCTTGTCGAAGAGGCCTGGCTCGATTGCAGAAGGCGATTCCCAGCTCCGTTTGGCTCGACTGGCGACAAGCTGCCTGTTCTACTCATGTGTTCCGCTCGTCGTTGCAGCGGCGTTCGGTTTTGAACCCCTAATTACTTGGCTCTATGGGCAATCATATTCTTTGGCGGCTGAAGCTGGACTTCTTCTGCTTGTTGGGCAGATTGTCTCCATTGGTTCAGGCTTCTCGGGTACCCTACTCCTTCGGGATGGTGATCAGAAGATCATTATGTTTACTCAGGTTGGAACCGCGGCAGTTACATGCGCACTGATGGTCTTGGTGGCGAGGTTTGGCTCGATTACAATGATCGGACTCGTGTCGGCAGGTGGGACGGCTTCTTGCGCAGTTGTAATGAGCTTGGTTTACGCCCGAAGGAGAGATGTGCATGTGTGGGCTTTAGGGCCGGGCCGAACTCTCCGCGGCCTGATGAGTATTTGAGGGCTTGA
>NZ_CCXH01000002.1 GCF_000820725.1 Actinomyces polynesiensis
CCCCTCACACCAGCACCGACACACCACTCTCAGCGCTTCAAACCGCTCAGGCCAGCCTCACCAAACCACGCTGAATGACGAAGAGCCAGCAATGATCAGAACCTGTGGATGGCCCTCGGCGGGTGAGCGCGACGGAGCGCACCTTCGCGAGGAAGATCTTGTAGTCACAGAACTCTGATCAGGACCGGCGTTGGCGCGCTGGTTCGGGAAGGTGCGCTCATGTTGAAGGTAGTCCAAGACGTCGAGGCGTCCAACCATGCAGCCGGTGGGTCGCTGCTCGATGAGATCGTCCGCGACGGCGCTCGGCAGATGCTGGCGGCGGCGTTGCAGGCCGAGGTCGCGGCCTACGTCGAGCAGTTCACCGACGAGCTCGACGAGGCGGGTCGTCGCCTGGTGGTCCGCAACGGCTTCCACGAGCCGCGGGAGGTGACCACCGCGGCGGGCGCGATCCCGGTCAAGGCGCCGCGGGTCAACGACAAGCGGGTCGACCCGGTGACCGGTGAGCGCAGGCGGTTCGCCTCGGCGATCCTGCCGGCGTGGGCCAGGAAGTCGCCACGGGTTGCGCAGGTGCTGCCGCTGCTGTACCTGCACGGCCTGTCCAGCAGTGACTTCACCCCCGCACTGGAGCAGTTCCTCGGCACCAGCCACGGCCTGTCGGCGTCGGTGATCACACGGCTGACCAAGGGACTGGCAAGACGAAGCCAGGGCGCTCAACCAGCGGTCCCTGGCCGGCACCGACTTCGTCTACTGCTGGGTCGAGGGGATCCACCTCAAGGTCCGCCTGGAGCAGGACAAGGTGTGTCTGCTGGTTATCGTCGGTGTCCGTGCTGACGGCACGAAGGAGCTGGTCGCGCTCGACGACGGGCACCGAGAGTCCACCGAGTCCTGGCTCGACCTGCTCCGCAGCTGCAAGCGCCGCGGGATGCGGGCTCCGGTCCTCGCGGTCGGCGACGGGGCGCTCGGGTTCTGGGCCGCGCTGCGCGAGGTCTGGCCCCAGACCCGCGAGCAGCGGTGCTGGTTCCACAAGATCGCCAACGTCCTCAACGCCTTGCCGAAGTCCGCGCAGCCGGGCGCGAAGGCCGTGCTGGCCGAGATCTGGAACGCCGAGAACCGCGACCACGCCGAGCGTGCTGCGGAGGCGTTCGTCGCTGACTACGGCACCAAGTGGCCCAAGGCCGCCGCGAAGATCGCCGACGACCTCGACGTCCTCCTGGAGTTCTACAACTACCCCGCCGAGCACTGGGTTCACCTACGCACGACCAACCCGATCGAGTCCACGTTCGCGACCGTCCGGCTGCGCCAGCGCGTCACGAAGGGACCCGGCTCCCGAGCCGCCGGAATCGCGATGGCCTTCAAGCTCATCGAGTCCGCCCAGACCAGGTGGCGCGCCGTGAACGCGCCCCACCTCGTCGCCCTCGTCCGCGCCGGCGCAACGTTCAGGAACGGCATCCTCGTCGAACGACCAGACGGCCACGACGAGCAGACCTCCACCCACGAATCAGGAGGTGACGCTCAAGCCGCATGACACGCCGATCCACAGGTCTTGACTATTGCTCGTTGGGAACGGCGCTTCTCACTGTGGTCGCCGGCGCACTGGCTGCCTATCCGCTGTCCCGCTACAAGATGCGTTTCACCCGCGGACTCATGTACACGATCCTCTTCGGGACATGCCTGCCGATCACGGCGATGATGGTCCCGGTCTATTCACTGTTCGTGCGCCTGAACCTTCTCGACTCGATGAGTGGGATCATCCCGTTCATGGCAGCCACCTCCCTGCCCATGGCTGTGTGGATGCTGAAGAACTTCATGGACTCGGTCCCCATCTCCCTGGAGGAGGCGGCCTGGGTCGATGGTGCCAGCGCCATGCAGACCCTGTGGCGGATCGTCCTGCCCCTGATGAAGCCGGGCCTCGTGGTTGTGTTCATCTTCGTGTTCACAGGTGCCTGGGGGAACTTCGTCGTTCCCTTCGTCCTGACCTTCGACTCGATGAAGCAGCCAGCCGCAGTCGCGATCTACAACTTCTTCGGAATGTACGGAACAATCGCCTACGGCAAGCTCGCGGCATTCTCGATCCTGTACTCGACGCCTGTCCTGGTGCTCTACGCGGTGATGCAGAAGGTGTCGGGGAACTCCTTCGCCCTGGCAGGCGCTGTGAAGGGGTGAGTCGCAGCTGAGGCGTGGACCCTTCTTGTCTGTCGGTCCGGGCGTGAGCCGAATGCGCACGGAGGGAGGTCCCTGGGGTCGTGGCATGTCAGCCTCGAGCCCAGGGGCCCGCCCTCGTGGAGACTGCCCGCCCTCGTGGGTGCGCGGTCGGGTCTGCACTTCCGAGGGCAGCCTCCTCGCGCGATGCCACGTGTTGCACCTTTGACTGACGCCCCTCTGGCGTGGGGAGTGAAAGCACTGGGAGGAAGACAGAACACCCGCATCGGCACTTGCTGCGAACGAGACCATCATGACCACGACTGAGCAGGTCGGTACGCACACTCGGCTGAAGACTGCGGACATCCTCGCCAGTCGTGACGAACAGCGTCGTCGTCGGCGCGAGGCGGCACACAAGCTCCTCGATCTCGGCGACGAACTCGGTATGCACAACTGACGAACGAACCTGCTCCGGACGCGGACAGCACATGAGCATGGAGGTTGTGTCCGGCCGTTGCATATGTGTATGCAACACGCTAGATTGAAGGTCTCCGAAGGAGGTCATCATGCAGGCCAAGACCGTTGGGTTCGCAATCGACGAGTCGATGCGTCCCGATCTCGATGCTGTGGTCCAGCGATTCGCAGACGGGAACCGCAGTGAGTTCCTGCGTGTCGCGGTGCGCAGGTACAAGGCTGACATGCTGCGCGAGCGCCTCACCGATGTCCGTGAGGAGGCGAGAGCTGAGCGGGGTGGGAGGATCTACTCCCACGATGAGGTTCTCGCACTCATCGCCCAATCGTGAGCTCGGACGGCACACGGCTTGACGTCATCTTCGACGTCAACGTCTACCTGGACTTCATTCTGGGTGCGGACGGCGCCTACCCACCAGTGCTGGACGTGGTGCCACCCGTGTCGGGCAACCACTCGGCTGATGCTCTGTCCATGGCTCTGGATGGCAGTTTTGCGTTGTTCTCATCGCCGCACGTCATCTGGAACATCAGGGACAAGATGCGTCGGGCCGGTCAGAGTGAACGACTGATCAGCCGCTTCCTTGAGCTTCTTGTGGACATCTGGGACAACTCTGCAGGCGCAGTCGTGGAACCCGAGGTGCTGGATTTCGGTCTCGCGGACTACGAGGACAACAACATCCTGGCCCTCGCGATCGATCCGGGTGTGCAGGCGTCGATCATCGTCACGAGCGATCATCACCTGCTCGACGTCGGCCCCAACTGGCGCGGTGTCTGGATCTGCCGACCACGGGACTTCGTGCAGGTGCTCACCCATCGCAGAGCGCGGTGAGGCTATCCCGAGGGTAGGTGCCAGTCGAGGGGCGGGTCTGTGCGGTGGCGATGCTGACCCGATGGCCTCATCTGAGACGACGATGGAGGGGAGAAGTCCACTATGTCGCGTCCTCTCAGTGAGGTGTATAGCCGCCCTCTCGTGCCCGCGCGAGCGCAGGCGGGATCTGACGCACTCTGGGTCACAGGCCGCCACAGCTGGTTTCAGTGGGGGTTCTCAGTAGAGATTGCGGGCGTCTCCCAGAGAGGCGGACACCATGATTGGTCCTGGGGTGGAGCCATTCTTCTTCGCTAGAGTGTGGACCGACTACATCCAGCAGTACGAGTGCCTCGCGCACCTTCACATCCTGACAGGACGGTTCCATGACCCTGGAGGACTTCCTCAAACTCACCCGACGCCACCTCGGCACGATCCTGGTGTGCATGCTGGTCGGGGGAGTCGGAGCCTTCGGGCTGCTCAATGTCACACCGACCCAGTACACGGCGTCCTCCACGGCCTACGTGCGGGTCACGGTGCCCACCGATGACGGCACCGAGGCATCCGCCAACGCCTACTACAACGCCTCCCAGCTGGCCACGCAGAAGGTCAAGGCCTTCGTGCCCGTCTTCACCTCCCAGACTGTGGCGCAGGCCGTCATCGACGACCTCAAGCTCAACACGACCCCCAGTGAGCTGGCCGGGCGCCTGACCGCCTCCAATGCCACCAATGCGCTGACCATCAATGTCACCGCCACCGCAGACACCGCCGACCAAGCACGTGAGATCTCCGATGCCGTGGTGGACAAGGCTGCCCTCCAGGTCAAGGAACTGGAGGGTGAGGACTCACCCGTCGGCGTGGTGCTCATGGCGCCTGCCGCGTTGTCGACAATTGTGGTGACGCCGAGCCCGATGAAGTACCTGGGGGCCGGGATCCTGGCCGGACTCCTGCTCGGGTACGTGATTGCGTTCGCCCGCACCACCTTGGACAAGCGTCTGCGCACAGTGGAGGACATCCAGACCCGTTTCGAGGCTCCCGTACTGGGAGTCATCCCGGCCTCTGACACCATCGCCCGATCGGAGTCGGATGATGCGAGGGACTTCCGGGCATCGGAGTCCTTGCGCAAGCTGCGCACGAACCTGCGCTACGCGGACGTGGACCGGGAACTGCGCAGCATCGTCATCACTTCCCCCGTGCAGGGGGATGGGAAGTCATCCGTGGCCGCGAACCTCGCGAAGGTGATGGCGGCCGCGGGCCAGCAGGTGCTGCTCATCGACGCGGACCTGCGGCGACCCACCGTGCGTGAGACCTTCGCAGTGGCCTCGAAGCTGGGCCTGACCCAGGTCCTGGTGGGAGCGGTCAGCCTGGAGCAGGCCGTGTGCCGGACCGGCATTGAAGGACTCTCGGTGCTACCGGCCGGGGAAGTCCCGCCCAATCCCTCCGAGCTGCTCGGCTCACAGCGCATGTCGGAGCTGTTGGCGTACCTGTCCCGGGACCACCTGGTCATCGTGGATGCTGCCCCGGTCCTACCCGTCACCGACGCCGTCGTCCTGGCCAAGCATGCGGACGGCGTGGTCATGGTGGCCGCTTCCGGATCGACGACCTCGGATGAGCTGGCGGGCGCGCTGGAGGGCATCGAGCAGACCGGGGGAGTGGTCCTGGGGGTCGTGCTCAACCGTGTGGCATCGTCGAAACTGGCTCGGTTGCGCTACGGGGACTCCCAGTACGGGTACGGCTACGGGTACGGCTACGGGCATGCCCCCTACAAGCAGGACGATGCGCGGACTGCCCGTGCCACGGAGGCCGCTGGCCCGGTGGTGCCGGCGCAGGTGTCCCGGACGACTCCGAACGCCCCGAGCGCCACGACCGCGGTGCCCACGGCCGAGCCACCCGCCCCAGAGGTGCCGGTCCGGGAGACACGGGTGCCTGGCACCTCCTCGCACGAGACGCCCATCCCCACGGTGACACCCCGCCGGGTCGGGTCCACTGGGCGGACCACGCACCGCAGGAGCAGGGCCACCACCACCCAGATGGAGCAGTGGGACAAGGTGGTCGGCGCCGATGAGGACAGCACACCGGCCACAGTCCCGGACGCTTCCACCCGCAGCGGCGTCAAGTTCCCGCCCCTGCACGGACGCAGCTGAGCCACGCCCACCCGGGCGGAAGGACGCCCGACGGCGTCGCCCTCGTAGATCTGATGGGGTGGCACCGGCAGTGCCCACAGCGGTGGTGACACTTGTGCCCGGTGGGGCGGGCATACTGGAGCAATGAGCACACAGGCGACTCGTTCCTCCAGCCACGCGGTGAAGAAGGGCTGGAGTGGTACCAGGAAGGCGCTCGTCGCGCTGGGGAGCATCGTGTTGGTCCTGGTGCTGGCCGTGGTCGGGATCGGGCTGGGGATCAGGAGCTCCATCAACTCCCAGATCACGCACATCCCCAACGCCCTGCCCAGTGGCACTGCGACCCAGTCGGGTCAGAGCGGGGCGCAGTCCGGGGAGACCGGGGACGCCGTCAACTTCCTGGTGCTTGGCTCCGACTCGCGTGAGAGCGGGGGGGACGCCTCCGACTGGCAGTACGGCGGGCAGCGCAGCGACGTCATGATGCTCGTCCAGATCACCGGGGACAAGAAGGGCGTCAACGTCATGTCCATCCCCCGCGACTCCTGGGTGCCGATCCCGGGTCACGGGGACGCGAAGATCAACGCCGCCTTCAGCTGGGGTGGGGCGGCGCTGACTGTGCAGACCGTGGAGGACCTCACGGGCGTGACGATCGACCACTTCACGATCGTGGACTTCGCGAGCTTCGAGCAGATCACCGACGAGCTCGGCGGGGTCGAGATCACCACGGTGGACGGCCCCCAGCAGATGAACGGTGAGGAGGCCCTGGCCTTCGTGCGGGAGCGCTACTCCCTGCCCAACGGTGACTTCGACCGGGTGCGGCGCCAGCAGGCGTGGATCAAGGCGATCATGGCGAAGGCCTTCAGTCAGGACGTGCTGACCAACCCCGGAAAGGTCACCCGACTCACCCAGATGCTGCTGGCCCACTCCGCAGTGGACGACTCCCTGAACTTCGACTCCATGGTGAAGCTGGGGCTGGGGCTGAAGGACCTGCGGCCCGCCGGGGTGAACTTCATGACCGCGCCGGTCAGCGGCACCGGCACCAGCGATGACGGGCAGTCCATCGTGCTGCTCAACGACGACCTGCTGGACGGGCTGATGAAGGCCTGGCAGGAGGACGACGTCGCAGCGTTCCTGGAGGAGCACCCGGAGGTTCAGACCTTGGGGAGTGAAGCGGTGAACTGAGGGGTGCGTTGGCAGGGGAGCCCCGAGGGCGGCACTCCGTGGTCTTGTGAAGCGTGACACAGTCCGCTCAGGAACTGCTGCCAGCCCCAGGACATACCCAGAACCTCCGCGATGCAGGCGACGCTGAAGTGCTGGACGACGATGCCCGCCACTGGGCCCAGCACAGCCCGCCCCGGGACACTTCTTGAGCGCGGCTGGGCCGCCTGAGTGGTGTCCTACCTTCACACCCGCCCACAGCCCGAGTAGCGGTAGCGACGCAGCCGTTACCTGCAGTGTCACCGGTCTCCAGCCCGAGGGCTTGTGGGCGAGACGGCGGGCCATGGTGTCTGAGGGATCCCCTCACACCCACAGTCGTGACACCACCGGTCGTCGTCCAGCAGCCGACAGGCCATCTCGGATCGATCCTGTAGAATCCTCTGGCCTCCCACCACGAGACCGAGCTCGTCCGGGCGATTCAGCGTGGTCAGATTAGGGGCTCTTCGCAGTTGAGGGGGTAGGTGGTTGAGCGCGTCGTTGCGGGGGTGAGGGTCGAGGTCTCCCGATGATGGAAGTTCTCACACTGACCATCTGCCGGAAGACCTCGACGTGCTCCACGCTACCTTTGCGACCCCTGATCTGACCGTGTTCTGCCGACTGGACGAGCTCGGTCTCCTCGCGGTGGGGCAGTGTCTTGAGTCGGACCGGGCGGTGATCGAGTGCCGGGTTGCGGAGCCGGATCCGTGGTGTCGGGGTTGTGGCAGCCAGGGGCTTTCTCGCGGGACTGATTCGCGGTTGCTCGCGCACGAGCCGTTCGGACACCGCCCGACGACGCTGCTGGTCCGGATCCGCCGATACAAGTGTTCCGGCTGCGGGCGTTCCTGGCGGGAAGACCTCACCGCGGCGGCGCCCGCGCGAGCGAAGCTGTCTCGTCGCGGGATGCGGTGGGCGCTGGAGGGCATCGTGGTCGACCATCTCACGGTCTCGCGTGTAGCCGCGGGCCCAGGGGTGTCCTGGCACACGGCGAACACCGCGGTCCTCGCCGAGGGCAAGCGGGCACTGATCGATGACCCAGCCCGGTTCGACGGCGTCGCGGTGATCGGCGTCGACGAGCACGTCTGGCGCCACACCCGCCGCGGCGACAAGTACGTGACCGTGATCATCGACCTCACCCCGGTGCGGGACAAGACCGGACCGTCACGGTTGCTGGACATGGTCGAGGGGCGTTCCAAGAGCGTGTTCAAGACCTGGCTCGCCGCCCGTCCCCAGGCCTGGCGCGATGGTGTCGAGGTTGTCGCGATGGACGGGTTCCTCCCCCGCAAGCGGGAGGTGCCCCCAGGGTTCAAGACCGCTGCCGTCGAGGAACTCCCCGACGCGGTCGCGGTGATGGACCCGTTCCACGTCGTGAGATTGGCTGGCGACGCGCTCGACGAGTGCCGCCGCCGCGTCCAGCGTGACGCATTCGGGCGCCGCGGAAGGAAGGAGGATCCGCTCTACAAGGCCCGCCGCACCCTCCACACCGGAGCCGGGCTGCTCACCGAGAAGCAGCAGACCCGCCTCGAGGAGCTGTTCGCCGACGAGCAGCATGTCGAGGTCGAGGCGACCTGGGGCATCTATCAGCGGATGGTCACCGCCTACCGGGAACCTGACCGGGGACTCGGGAAGTTCGTCATGCAGCAACTCATCGACTCCCTCACAAGCGGCATCCCGGCCGGACTTGTCGAACTGCGCAAGCTCGGCCAGACACTGAAGCAACGCGCCATCGACGTGCTCGCGTTCTTCGACCGGCCCGGCACCAGCAACGGTCCCACGGAGGCGATCAACGGGCGCCTCGAACACCTCCGCGGCTCCGCCCTGGGCTTCCGGAACCTGACGAACTACATCTCACGGAGTCTGCTCGAAGCCGGCGGCTTCAGACCCCACCTACACCCTTGATTACGAAGAGCCGAACAACCACTCACTCCACTTGCGTTGCGGGGGCAGAAAGTGCCTCGTCAATTGTGTGGCTCCGACGACATGGAGTGATTGACAGCTCCCGAGCGTCAAGACTCCAATGTAGGGGTGCGCTGTTGAGGAATGTGCGGGCTGCAGGTCACAGCTCGTGAACGGCTCGGCCACACGATCTGCGATTGTGCCAACGTCAGGTCCCTTAGGAGAGCAGGCTCTTCTCCGTCACGAAGGCATGCTCTCCGGTCTCGTCCTTCCAGCAGACGAGAGTGGAGGAGGTCCCTGCATCAGTGGGTGTGGGCGTCTCAAGTGCTGCTCTTGTCTCGCGGGCGGATTCGATGAGGGAATGGAACTCCTCCATGATCTCCCGTTCGCTCTCCATCGTCGACATGTAGGCGGCGTTGAGTCTCCCGAGCTCTCTCTCGGTCGAGGCCCCTACGCGACCCGGGAGACGCTCCTTCCAGCCCATGTCTTGGACTCGAGCCTCGAGTTGCTCCTTCTCACGCTTGAGAACTTGTGAGCGGTCCTGCAACTGCTGCCAGAAACCGATGCCATCGTCGATGACGGACTTCAGGTGCTCGATGGAGGAGCTGACCGACTTGGGGTTCTCCTGAATGTTGACGCAGACGCGGAGATAGGAGGTCCGGAGCTCCACGAACGATGCGAGCAGTGCGCTGTGGGCGTCATAGTTTGCCTGCTGAACCTCGTCGAGGCCATCGACGTCGGTGATGTCACGGGACTCGACGAGTTGTCGGAACCGTGCGGCGAGCGCTCTCACGTCGCGCTCAGCGAATGCGAGGCGAATGAGCATGTCGTTCGAGAACGATCCTTCGAGTCCGTACTGTTCGTAGACATCGTCGACGATTCTTGATGCGGCGAGTAGTTCGCCAGCATGCGTCGCCTCGATTCTCGCTATCGCCTTGTCCAAAGTGCTCTTGATGGTGTCGAGCTTCTGGTCGACCTGCTTGAACTGCTGCATCATCACTGCGGTGCTGAGAGCTTGGACTGCAAGGATCGGTGCCACGACTGGCAGTGAGCTCGCCACAGCGATGAACGGTGCCTGGGCCACGATCCCGCCGGCTCCCATCACGGCGCTGCCGACTCCGTTTCCGATGGTCATGAGCGTGGCGGGGTTGGCGGTCGCGACGAAGAGTGTCGATGAGAATGCTGCGGACAACGCGGTTGCCCCTGTGGCCGCGCCTGCGACGGCCACGGACATGGCACCTTGCGGCGAGACTGCCTTCGCTCCCGGGACATAGCTGCCGGTCGTCAGATAGCCCTCGCGGAGACTGGAGATCATGAGCTCCCGCAACTTGCCCTGAAACTCGAAGACGGCAAGCTCTGCTCCATCCTTGCCCAGGCGCCGAACCGCGACCTCTTGAGGCTGTGCTTCTGGTGGTGTGTTCACGCCTCATCCTCGGGGTCCAACTCTATGCAGTCGGCGAAGGCTCGGTGCAGCTCCTGCGCGAACATGTGTCGAACGGGGCGTGAGCCTCATTCGTGTCCGGGTCCCACTCGTGAGAGTTGCGATGAACTCTCACGTGCCGACGGTTCGCCGGATGCCGGCAGCGTGGGGCTGGCCGGAGCTCTTGGCAACGGGCGGGGGAGTAGAGCACCGGGCTCCGCTCTGCAGGTGAATGGCGTTTTCGTGAATCAGATCACATTGGATCCTGCCCCGGGGAGGGCTCGACGCGTGAGGACCCGCGAGATTCTGGGACTGCCAGCTCTCGTGTCTTCTGGGCTGCCGTGATGTGGACTCCCAGGGTTCGCAAAGCCTTTCGCCAGCTCCTTGACAGGTTGTCGAGCCGGGGGTGAGGATGAACCTGAACGTGCATGGTTGCGTTATCAGGCTGGAGGCGGGTGCGAGGTCGCACCGCTGAACCAGCCGCTGCACAGACTGTTCTGCACAACGCTGGAAGGTCACAGATGACACCCTCGACTCCTGCCGGTCCCCATGGCTCCCGCATCCGGAGGGGCCGCCACACACGTCTCCTGGTCTCTGCCCTGGCCGCGGCCGGCCTCGCGGCCGCCGGCACCACGGGTCTGGTCCCCGCCTCGCAGGCCGTGCCCGCCGCGACCGCCCCGGCGGCCAGCATCAATCAGGTGACCGTCACCCCCAACCCCTGGTACGCATCGGGCCCCTTCCAGGGTTGGGGCACATCCCTGGTCTGGTTCGCCAATGCCACGGGGGACTACCCCGAAGAGCTGCGCTCCCAGCTGTACGACCTGCTCTTCTCCCAGGAGGACGGTCTGGGCCTGACCATCGCGCGCTACAACATCGGTGGCGGCAACGCGAGCGACGTGCCCAGCTACCTGCGCGCCGGAGGTGCCGTGGACGGGTACTGGCGCCAGGATGCGGACGGTTCCACCGGTCTCTACGGCGGCAGCACCACCAACTATGTCGACAAGTCCGCCGTGCGCGCGAACTTCGATGCCACTGACGACGCCTACTACGACTGGGACAAGGACTCCACCCAGCGCTGGTGGTTGGAGAAGCTGGTCCAGGACGACAACCTCACCGGTCTGGAGGCCTTCGCGAACTCCGCGCCCTGGTTCATGACCGAGTCCGGCTATGTCTCCGGCGGCTTCAACTCCACGGCCCAGCAACTCAGCAGCGACGCCGTCCAGCAGTACGTCCAGTACCTGGTCCATGTCACCGAGCACCTCGAGGACCAGTACGGTGCCACCTTCAACACCTTGGACCCCTTCAACGAACCCAACACGAACTACTGGGGCACCGGCATCGTCAACGGTCAGCCCTCGGCTCGCCAGGAAGGCATGCATGTCGGTGCAGCCCAGCAGGCCACCGTCATCGATGCCCTGCAGAAGGCCCTGGAGGATGCGGGCTCCGACACAGCCATCTCCGCCATGGACGAGACCAACACCCCCACCTTCGTCAACAACTGGACGTCCTATCCCTCCTCGATCCGCGACGCGGTGACCCAGATGAACGTCCACACCTACTGGTCCCCGACCACGGAGCAGGTACGCGACCTGGCACGCAGCGCCGACAAGAAGCTGTGGATGTCCGAGGTCGAGGGCAACTGGGACAGCACCGGCTTCAACCCCTCCTCAACGGCGAATGCGCTGGGCTTCGCGGGCAAGATCGCTGACGACCTCAACGGCCTCCAACCCAATGCGTGGGTCCTGTGGCAGCCCGTGGAGGACTACTACAACATGCAACTCAAGGAGAAGCTGAACTGGGGCGAGATCGACATCGACTTCGACTGCCAGTACTACGACACCGTCACCGACCAGGCGCTCGGCACGACGGACTCCGCGCCTGACGGACACGGGAGTGCCTTCCTCTCCGACCGGCGCGTCGCCGACAACGGGGGCAGGACATCTGGGGTGGAGCCCTGCAGGATCCTGTTGAACTCCAAGTTCAACGTCCTGCGCAACTACACCAACTTCATCCGCCCCGGTGATTCCCTCGTTCCCACGAATGACACCGCTTCCACGGCCGCGATCGGCGCGGACGGCACCTCGACCACCGTCGTGCACCGCAATGAGTCCACCTCCGCGCAGACCGTCACCATTGACCTCTCGAAGTTCGCGGCGATCGCCCAGGGCGCCTCCGCCACCGCCTATGTCTCGACGACGCCGAACTCGTCCGACGGGACGCCCTCGGAGATCATGGAGACCGGCCTGGTCGCCCAGGACCCCGTGGCCGTGGACGCGGACGCGAAGTCCGTGACCCTCACGGTCCCCGCCCAGTCGGTGACCACCATCGTCGTCGACGGTGTGTCCGGGACGTCCGCGGACACCGGCGTGCAGAGCGGGACCACCTACCAGCTCATCGGCGTCCAGTCCGACCTGGCCCTGAGCGCCACCACCTCCACCGACGGCAAGGCCGGTGTCTCCGTCGTCACCCCTGCCACCACCGCCTCCGCGGCCAAGGCCCAGACCTGGACCTTGCACGAGGCGGGACGTTCCGCGATCAGCGGAGCCCGCAGCTACGTCCTCCAGTCCGCCTCCGGGAAGGTCCTCACCTCCGCCTCCTCGACGGTCGGCACCGGTGGGGGAACGGTCTCCGCCTCCGATCTGACCCTGGAGCAGGCGTCCTCCGACCCGAGCGCCCTGTGGACGATCGGCTCCACGGACGGTACCCGCACCACCTTCGTCAACCAGAAGACGGCCCAACCCATCGAAGTCGGAGGTCAGTCGAGGGCCAGCGGCGCCGCAGTGGACGTGTGGCCCAACAACGGGGGCGACAACCAGCTGTGGACCCTGCGCTCCACCACACCCACCGGCAGTGAGCCGGCAACGGCTGCCACACCTGCAGGCACCTCGCCCACGCTTCCCACCACGGTCATCCCAACGTACTCCTGGGGTGCCGGCGCACCCGCACCAGTGGCCTGGGACGAGGTCCCCGACACCACCTGGGCCACCCCCGGGCTCGTCACGCTCACCGGGACCGCGACGGACATCTTCGGCAACACGCTGCCCGCCACGGTGAAGGTCGCCGTCGGTGCATTCACCGTCACCGACCCGACGTCGATGACTGTCGCTTCGGGCACCACCCTCGCAGCCGTGCGGGCCGCGGCCCCCACCATTGTCGACGCACGTGTCGGAACTGATCCGGAGACGATCTTCGAAGCACCCGTCGTCTGGGACTGGAGCGGACTGGGCGACAGCTCCTTCGCGCAGGCCGGGGTGGTCACCGTCACGGGCACCGCCGAGTCCAACGACACCGACGCGGGCCCCCTGAAAGCGACCCTCTCCGTCATCGTTCTCGACGGAACACTGTCCTCCACCAACCTGTGTGCCACGGGCAACTCCGTGACCGTGGTCGCGGCCTACACGGAGGGCAACTACAAGCCCGCCAACACCTGTGACGGGAACACGAACACGTACTGGTCGGACTGGGTGAGTGGGGGTCGCAGCGCGAACTCCCTCACCTACTCACTCGGTGCTTCCCGACAGATCTCCTCAGTCACCGTGACCTCGACCGAGCGTGCTCCCCAGGCGGTGACCGTGAAGTACCTGGACGATGCGGGTCAGTGGGTCGCCACCTCCGCGGGCCAGGTCAGCGGACTGACGACCTCGGCTCCCACGACGGTCAGCTTCGACCCTGTCAGCACCACCCGGGTGAGGGTGGAGCTCGTGGAGAACTACTACGCGAAGATCTCCGAGGTGGCCATCAACACCCACGCTGCTGCCTCCGACGTGGCGACCCTTGCCGCTCTGCGCCTGGGAGCCACCTCCGTGGAGGGGTTCTCCCCTGAGACCACCGAGTACTCCCTGGACACCCCCGCACAGGGGCTGCCCACGGTGGTGGCCGTGCCCACCGACAAGGACGCCCAGGTCAGCATCACGCAGCCGAGTGCCGATGATCCCCGGGCAACCGTCACCGTGGTCGCCGCCGACGGGAGGACCAGCAAGACCTACACCGTGACCTTCACCGACCGCACCGCACCGGTGGTCACGCTGACCGCCACCCCGGCCGAGCCCGATGGGCGCGACGGATGGTACGTCACCACACCCAGCGTGGAGGTGGCGGCCACCGACAACCAGAGCGAGGAGTCGACCATCGAGTACCGGCTGGTGGACACCGGCACCGACGTCGCGGAGGACGACACGGAGTGGACCGCCTACACCGCGGCGGTAGGGATCCCTGAAGGGGAGCACACCCTTCAGGTGCGTTCCACCGACGAGGCGGGCAACGTCTCCACACCGGTGTCGGCAAGCTTCAGGGTCGACACCACCGCCCCCGAGGTCAGCGCCACGTTGTCGGGTCGCACGGTGACCCTGTCCGGTTCCGACGCGAACACGATCACCGTGCAGTACGCCCTGGGATCGGGCGCCTGGACCGGCTACGAGGGCCCCTTCAGCGTCCCCGACTCCGCCACCACGGTGAGCTACCGGGCCATCGACGCCGCGGGCAACACCTCCGGGACGAAGACCCTGGACGTCGAGGCCGTTCCCACCGACCCGGACAATCCGACCCCGACCCCGACGCCCACCGCGCCCTCCGACGGCACCGGTCAGGGCCAGACCGGCGGCGGATCTGCGGGCACCGGTCCGGGCTCCGGCAAGGGATCCGGCTCGGGCACCGGGCTGGCACGCACCGGCGCGGAGCAGTTGCTCCCCACAGTGCTGCTGACCGCCACACTGGCCGCGGCCGGAGCTCTGGCGCTCCTGGGGCGGCGCAGGCGGGGCTGACCCAGGGCCCGGCCGCCACATCCACGGTGGCCGGGCCCCTGGGCCCACCCTTGAGCCGTCACGACCGTCGACCCGCCGGCCCACCCGCACCCACCCCAGACATCCCACTTCACTGGTCGACATCCCACACAGTCGCAGGAAGGGTCATCGATGACGATGGCAGGACTCACCACACCCTCGAACAGGAACACCCGCCCCACCACGCACCTACGCAAGCGGATCACCCGCGCGTTCCTCGTCGGCCTCGTCTCCCTGGGCATGGTCGCCACCGGTGCCGCCAGCGTGCAGGCCGACGCCTTCAGCAATTCCGAGGAGGCCATCCTCAGCTACTCCCCGGCCTCCAGCAATGCCTTCGTCGGCTCACCCACCCTGGAGGTCCTCGACGACGGCTCCTACGTGGCGGCCTCCAACCGCTTCGGGTCGGGAGCCGACGCCTTCGGTACGGGCGGGAAGCGCTTCACGGAGGTGCTGCGCTCCACCGACAAGGGCACCACTTGGACCCGGACCGCCGTGGTCGAGCCGATGTTCTGGGCGACCGTGTTCCAGTTGGGGGACTCGCTCTACCTGATGGGCAACGGCTCCGCCGATGAGTACGACGACATCGTCATCTCCCGCAGCACGGACGCCGGGGTGACCTGGTCCACCCCCAGCGTCCTCAAGGAGGGGACCTACACGACCGGGGACACCCCGGTGGCGATCGCCAACGGGCGGGTCTACAAGTCCTTCGAACGCTACCTGGGCGGCGGCTGGGGGAACTTCCGGGCGATGGTGGTCTCCGCCCCCCTCGATGCCGACCTCACGGATCCCGCCAGCTGGACGGCGACCAATGAGGGCACCACCAACCTGGTCCTGGAGGGCAACACGGTCGTGGACCGTGACGGCAATGTGCTGGACATCCAGCGCTGGCACGACCACCCCACCCAGACGATGTGGGAGCAGATCAGCCCCGATGGCACGACACTGACGGAGCTGGGGGCAGTGACCTGGCCGCGAGGGGTCTCCATCAACAAGTTCTACATCCTGTGGGACCAGCCCTCCCAGCGCTACCTGATGGTCGGCAACCCGGAGACCGAGGACAAGTTCTCGGGTCTGGCACACCACCGCAATGTCCTGGCGCTCTACGAGTCCCCCGATCTCAAGGACTGGCAGTTCGTCACGAACCTGGTCCTGGATGACCAGGGCCAGACGTGGGAGCAGTCCGTGCGGACCACCGCCTTCTCCCAGCCCACCATCCAGGTGGACGGGGACGACCTGCTGTTGGTGTCGCGCACCGCCTACGAGGGTTCCAGCACCAACCACAACACCAATCAGATGACCTTCCACCGCTTCGCGGACTTCCGGACATGGCTGGGTCAGGGCAGGGAGGTCCTCCACCTCGGGTTCGACGACACCGATGACCTCGGCGCCGACACATCTGCCACCGCAGGCATCGAGGCGGAGACCGTGGCGGGAACCGTCGTCGAGGACGGGGCGTCCGGTTCGGCCTACGCCCCGACTGCCGGTGGCATGGACCTGGGCAACCAGGTGCACCCTGCCCTGTGGGGCGCCCAGGGCATCACCATGGCGGCGTGGACCCGCGCCCAGAGCCCGATCCCCCAGAACGGTGTGATCTTCCAGAGTGCCGTCAACGGGAGCACCACGGGTGCAGAGGTTTCGCTGCGAGCACCCGCCAACGGCGTCGGTGCCCAGGTGCGCGCAGAGGTGAGGGCCACCAGATCGACCCCTGCCGTCGTGCGCACCGTCGCCTACCCCGATGACGGGGCGTGGCACCACGTCGCAGCCGTGGCGGACCTGGTGGGCAACACCATGCGCATCTACATCGACGGTGAGGAGGTGGACCCCCAAGGCGCCACCGTGTCCTACGGATCCAGTGAGTACAAGGTCTCCAACCCGACCGTCCACGACCGCGTCGGTTCCGCCACCTGGGGTGCCGCACTGGTGGGAGACCTCGACGACCTGCGCATCTTCCGCGCAGCCCTGGGCGCGCAGGACGTGGCCGACTTGGCCGACACCACGATCCCCGCCCTCACTCGGGTGACGGTCAACGGAGAGGACGTGGCCTTCACACCCAGCGCGGACGTGCAGACCCTCACCGTGGATCCCGGCACCACCCACTTGGGACTCACCGCGGGGGACGGAACCACGGTGTCGCCCTCGTCGACGGATGTGGACCTGTCCGCCGGCCAGAGCCGTGTCGTTGAGGTCCAGCTCACCTCCGGTGGTGCCTCCCGCACCCTGACGCTGCGTCTGCGGGCACCTGCTGCAGCGGAGTCCACCACCGATGTCGTTGGCGTCTACTTCTCCGGCGCGCCCGCCGTGTACCCGCAGGCGGGGAGCGACGAGTACCACCTCCGCGTCGGCGCCCTGCCCGGCGTCAGCCCCGCCGCGGTGTCCGTCTCGCAGGTCGTCACCCGATCCCCACACGCACGTGCCGAGGTCATCGAGCAGCCCGACATGACCTCTGACTCACCACGTGCCCAGGTGCGGGTCACCGCCCAGGACGGGACCACCCGCGACATCACCATCGACATCGACGTCGTGCGCGACACACTGGTGGGGCACTGGACCTTCGACGAGGACCAGTGCTGCACATGGAAGGACTCCTCACCCTTCGGGCGTACCGCCACCGGAACAGGGACCGCCTCCGACGGTGCGCGCGCTGGCGCCATCACCCTGGACGGGACCGCGCGCGTCGTGCTGGGCAACACCGTGGACGAGGCGCTCACCGGTGCTCCCGCGATCACGGTGGCCGGCTGGATCAAGCCGAGCGCCCTGGCGGAGTCGGGGGAGAACAACGTCGTCTTCGGCACGCGCGTCAACGCGAAGTCCGCCGGGATGGACGTGATCTTCGACGGGAAGAACCTACGGGTGGCAGGGCGCTCCAGTGCGAGCGACTCCTACCAGAAGGCGCTCTTCGCCTACCCCGATGACGGCCGGTGGCACCACATCGCCGCCACACTGGACTTCTCCGCGAAGCAGATCAGGCTGAGCATCGACGGCCTCGCCGTGAGCGCCCTCCCGGGCGTGGCACCCGTGTGGTCCTCTGCCACCTATCGGCCGGGCAACCCTGCGGACCCCTCCACCCTGGGAGGTTCGCCCTCTGCAGGGCTCTTCTTCACCGGGTCCCTGGACGACATGCGCGTGTACGGGAAGGCGCTCGGTGATGCCGAGGCGGCCGATCTGGCCCGCGCGGACCTGCCCACGGTCAGCGCGGAGACCACGCCGGAGACTGCCAACGCAGCCGGATGGTTCACCACCACCCCCACTCTCCGGTTCCGCACGACGCAGCCGGTGGGGGGTCAGGCGGTCACCGTCACCCACACGATCGATGGCGGCGAACCCCAGTCACAGGAGGTAGGCACCGGCCTCACGACCGCGCCCCTCGAACTGGGGGAGGGACGCCACTCGGTGGTCTTCCACGTTTCCCAGGGCGGCACCGACGGCCCTGAGCAGAAGATCGAGGTGGCCGTCGACACGCAGGCCCCACAGGTCTCCGCCAGCGTCGACACGGACGGGGCAGCAGCCACGGTGATCCTTGACGCCCAGGACGCCACCTCAGGGGTCGCCTCCGTGGAGTGTGCCCTCGACGAGGGCGAGTGGGAGGACTGCTCGGAGGGTGTGCGTGTGACGGAGGTCGGGACGCACACGGTGCACTACCGCGCGGCTGACGTCGCCGGGAACACCTCCGCCGGTCAGGAGCTCCAGGTCACCCTCGAGGAGGATCCGGGGACGGACCCCGGCACTGATCCGGGGACCGATCCGGGGACGGACCCCGGCACTGATCCGGGGACGGACCCCGGTAGCGATTCCACTCCCGCACCCGGCGGTGCGGCGACTCCGACACCGAGCAGTGCGAGCAGCAGCCCCGCCGCGGCCGCCACGGGCTCGGGCCTGGCGACCACGGGAGCGAACGCCCTGCCCGCACTCGCCCTCCTGACCGTGGTCCTGCTCTCCCTCGGAGCACTTCTGGTGACCGGGCGCCTCCGGCGCTGACCCCATCCGGCCCGGCCGGGACTCCCCTACAGAAGGGAGGTCTCGACCGGGCCGTGGGAGGGTCCGTGGATCCGTTGGACCTGGAAGCAGCGGGCGGTCCCGGCAGCTGCCGTCGGAGCACGTCCCAATGGTCGCGGTCCGGATTCCGGGCCACTGACCATCCACGCCACCGCGAACCCGCTCACCGCACTCCGACCGACCGCATTCCGACCCAGCACACAACGAGCCACCGACCCACACACCACCACCTGCTCCCAGCGGGAGCCCCCACGGCCGATGCCGACCGCAGGGCGCCCGGGAAAGGACCTCACCATGTCCCATCCGCACACACCCCGGCGCACGGTCCCCCTCCTCGCCGTCACGGCCCTGGTCGCCGCGACAGCAGTGGTCGGCACGGGCTCTCCCGCCGCCGCGGCCCCCGACGTGTCCCCGGGCGCCACAGCCTGCGACACCGAAGCACAGGGGGAGGGCATGGAGGTGGTCCAGCAGGTGGACCTGCCCACCTCGAAGTGGAACGGCGTCTGGAACTACGACGCCACCGCAGCCATCGGGGCCTTCGACCGGGTCGGGTACTGCCTGGAACTGGGCGCCACCCAGAACACGCAGAGCGTCTACACCTCGATGCAGGCCTTCACCACGGATGCCACACGCATCGGTCTGCCCACCGCTGCCGGCGACATCCGCCGCCAGCGGGTCTCCGACCTCCACGTGTCCTCCACGGCAGCCAATGTCCCCACCGGTGACCACGAGCAGGGCTACATCGAGATGTGGGGGACCGACTTCGACCCCGCCTCCTCCGGACAGGTCCCCGGTGCCAGCGCCACCACCTACGACGCGGACGACCGTCCCTCCGCCACCGGCACCTACGGCTCCTTCCAGGTCCACGCCATCGCCGAGGACCTCACCGGTTCCACACCGCCCGCCACGGTCCTGGCGGTCAACGCCTGGAACAACTCCTCCTTCACACTGGACCTGGGGATCGGGACCTCCGCATCCGGCAACCCCGACTGGACCTTCGCCCACAACGCGACGGGTACTCCACACGCCGACTGACCGTCTACGCCCGTCCCGCCCTCGTCACCCTGGACGAGTCCCCCCAGGACCTGCGCCTCTACCCACGCGGGGAGGACGGAACTGGTGACGTGGCCGTCTCCGGGCATGCTGATGCCTCCGTCACCGCGTTGTCCCTGGAAGTGCGCGCAGACGGTGAGACCGAGTGGAGCGCCACCAACGTACCGATCGCCTCGGACCGTTCCTTCTCGGGAGCGGTGTCCATCCCTGCGGAGCTGCGCAACCGTGAGGCCCGTCTGGTGGCCACCTCCCCGACGGGACCGAGAGTGGTCGGGCACTGGCACGGACTGGTCGCGGGTACCGTCGTGGTCCTCCAGGGCCAGTCCAACGCCGAGGCCATGGGGATGACGGCCACCGACCAGGCGGCCGGCAACACCCACGTCTCCGAATGGGTGCGCTCCTTCGGCTCCCCGGAGCAGAACGCCGTGCTCTCCGGGGCCGAGCAGACCTGGAACTACGCCCAGGCCAATGTCGGCAGCATCGGTGACAGACGCTGGAACGCCGGCCACGTCGGCATGTGGGGCCTCAAGATGGGCGCCGACCTCGCCCAGGACAGCGGGATCCCCGTCGCCGTCATCAACGGCGCCAAGGGCGGACAAGTCATCGAGTACTTCGCGCGCAACAGCGCTGACCGCGCGGACCTGAACACCAACTACGGGCGTCTCTACACCCGCATGCGCAATGCCGGGCTGCTCAACCAGGTGGACGCCCTGATCTTCTACCAGGGCGAGAGTGACCACGACCGTGCCGCCGAGCACATCGACGGGTTCGGACGCCTCCTGGAGGGGTGGACCCATGACTTCGCCCGTGGTGCCCAGACCTCCACGATCGACTACTACGCCTTCCAGGTGCGGAGCTCCTGCGCTGCAGCGTCCGTGGGCATCACCCTGCGCGAGGCGCAGCGCACCCTGCCCACCACTTTTCCCGGGTACGACCTCACCGTCCTGTCCACCACCGGCATCCCCCGCCACGACGGCTGCCACTACCCCTATGCCGGGGGATACGAGACCATCGCCCAGGAGGCCGAGGGAGTCCTCCTGCGTGACCTCTTCGACGGCGATGGCGCTGGCTACACCGCACCCACCCCCGCACTTGTCAGCGGTTCTGCCACCTCCTCCGTCCTGGAGCTGCAGCTCGCCGACGCGGACGACTCCCTGAGGATTTCCGGGGATCCCTCCGGTGACTTCGCCCTCACCGGCTCCCAGGCGAGCATCACGCGGGTCACCAACGCGGGGGGTGGTCTGCTGCGTCTCTCGCTGGACGGGCCGTTGGGGTCAGGGGCCACGGGGCTCACCTACTACGGACACGTCGGCACGGGCCCGACCATCGCCACCAGCAGGGACGTCGGACTCCTCAGCTTCAACGCCTTCCCCATCACCCTCTCCGGGACCCCCGCCACCACCGCGACGCTTGCCTCGGTGACCCTGGACGGTCGGGCCCTGGACGGTTTCGACCCGGCGACGACCACCTACGAGGTCGACTCCACGGGAGGTGTCCCCACTGTGGTGGCCACGGCAACGGATCCGGGGGCCCAGGTCGAGGTGCGCAGCGCAGCCGAGCGCGTGGACATCCGCGTGACAGCCGCCGACACCACCACGACGACCACCTACACCATCTGGTTGCGACGGGGCACGGACTGCTCGGTGTCGGAACCCTGGCGCATCGCCGCCTGGGGTGGCGCCCAAGCATCCTCCTTCTGCGCCGAGGGCACGAACTCCTTCGTCATCGGTGACGGCAACCAGGGAATGTGGACCACCTACGACTCCATGTCCACGATCTACAAGTCCGACGCACTCGGGGTGGGCGACGCCCTCGACGTGCGCCTGGCATCGCTGGGAACCGAGGTCAACGCGGACTCCCGGGCGGGGATCGTCGTGCGTGACGACCTCTCACGGGGCGGCTCCTCAGGGGCGTCCACGGGGTATGCGACGCTGGCGGTGTCCGGGCAGTCGGGGGCCTTCATGCAGTGGGACGCCGACGGGAACGGGTGGATCGACTCCGAGAGTGCCAAGACGCCCGGCATGAAGGCACCCGTCCACCTGCGCGTGGTACGCGAGAGCGCCGACACCCTGGTGGGCTACGCCCGGAGCAGTACCGGCGACCCCTGGACCAGGGTCGCCACGGTCACGCTGCGCGGAGTCGGGGAGAAGCTCGACGTCGGTGTGTTCGCGACGTCCAACCGTGCATCCGGCGCTCTGGAGACCGCTCGCCTCCAGGGTGCGACCCTGTGGCACGAGGGCGCCGAACCGGTGGCAGTGGCACAGCCCACCATCGAGGGAACAGCTGATGCCGGCGCCGAACTGCGCGCTGTGGTCCCCTCCACCGATCCGCAGGATGCCGAGATCTCCCTGCAGTGGTTGCGGGACGGTCACCCGATCCCCGGCGCGACGGGGAACACCCACCGCGTGACGGCCGAGGACTCCGGGGCCACCCTGGCCGTCCAGGTGACGGCCAGCGCCGAGGGGCGCACCCCGGGCAGCGGCGTCTCGGACCCGGTCCACGTGGGGCGCATCCCCGCAGCCGGCATCGACTGGGTGGAGGTCTCAGGGACGCCGCGTCCCGGCGCCACCCTGAGCGCCTCCACGACCGCCACACCCGGGGACACCACCGTGTCCTACCAGTGGCTGCGTGACGGGGAGACGATCACGTCGGCGACGTCGGACACCTACACGGTGAGTGCCGCCGACGCCGGCCACGCCCTCTCCGTGCGGGCCACCGCGGAGTCGTCTGTGGCCGGGCAGGCCACAGCCACCTCCCGCAGCCTGGGGGTTGCCGTACTCCTGGCGGCATGGTCCTTCGACGCACCCTCCGACAACACCACCTTCGCGGACTCCACAGGTGGGGGTCGGGACGTGACGATCTCCTCCGGACAGGTCACGGGACCCATCGGGGGAGCCATCGAACTGGACGGCACGGCGCGCGGCACCCTCGGGGGTGAATCCCTGGCCACAGCGCTGGCCGGGGCACCGGCCGTGAGCGTGTCGGCCTGGATCCGCCCCACCGACCTGGACCGGGGTGGTGACACGGAGGGGAACTGGGTCCTCGGCACCCGCATCGACCAGGCCAAGGCCGGCATCGATGTCGGGTTCGTCGGGGCACACCTGCGCGTGGCGGCCCGCTCCACCGTGGATGACCCCGACAACAGCGTCCTCGTCGACTACCCCGATGACCAGCAGTGGCACCACATCGCCACCAGCATCGACTTCGTCGCGGGCACGATCCGCGTGTGGATCGACGGAGTGGAGCAGGACCGCGTCGCGGGCAGCACCACGATCAACTTCGCGGCAGACTCCTACACGCCGGGCACCCCCTCCCAGCCCGACACCATCGGGGCCTCACCGGCCCCCGGTGCCGGAGCATTCACCGGAGGCATCGACGAGCTGCGCATCCAGGCGGGCGCCGTGGGTGACCAGGAACTGCAGGCACTGGCCACCCCGCAGGCACCCGGTGTCACCATCGAGACGGATCGGGTCCCCGACCTGGGCGTCTGGCACCGCACCGCACCGGGAGTCACCTTCCCGCTGGCCGTTCCACTGGCCTCCACCGTGGGCGTCGAGTACCGCCTGGGAGGCGGGGACTGGACGCCGGTCGGGCAGGAATCGCTCCAGGTGCCCGACGGTGTCACGACGATCGAGGCACGCTCCGTCGTGGGTGAGGACCGTGGAGCAGTCTCCGCCACGACCCTCTCCGTTGACACCGTCGCACCCGTCGTACAGGTGGGCGACGAGCCCGACCCGCAGGGCGGACGCAGCACGATCACCGTCACCGCCACCGACGTGACCTCGGGCACCGCCAGCACCGAGGTCAGCATTGACGAGGGCGACTGGCAGCCCTGGACCACGGCCCTGGAGGTCAGTGGGACGGGGGAGCACAGCGTCCGCGCACGCGCCACGGACAGGGCCGGCAACACCTCGGAGGTGGTCACCCACCAGGTGACGATCGCGGACACCGACCCCGGGACCGACCCCGGGACCGATCCCGGGACCGACCCGACCCCCGCACCGAGCCCCTCACCCTCCGACGGGGGTGGAACCCCGGGTGGAAGCACGGGCGACGACTCCGCCTCGGGTGGGTCAGGCGCCGGTGGCACCGCCTCCGCCGCCACCACGGGCGCCGTCCAGGGCGGCTCCCAGCAGGGGAGCAACCTTGCCCGCACGGGAGCCGGGTCCGCCCTGCTCCTGACCAGCGCCCTGGCCCTCCTCCTGGCGGGCATCGGCACCTCAGGACTGCGCCTCCCGCGCAGGCGGCGGGGTGAGGGGCAATGAACAGCCACCACCACGCGTACCGGGTGGACACCCGCGCCCACGACACGGGTTCCGCGCCACAGCGCGTGTGGACCACCAGCAGCGACGTCACGACGGATCGAAGGGAACCCTGATGGAGACCACAGCACACCGGCCGCGCCGCCCGGGAGCAGTGCGCGGCCCCGCGCGAGGCGCACGGGCTGCAGGACGTGCCCTCCCCACCTGGGCAGCACGTGCCGGGGCGATGCTCACCGGCCTCGCCCTCGTCGCCTCCGGGGTCGGGCTGGGGGCACAGCCCGCATCGGCGGAACCCGCGACGCCCGCAGCAGATCCCCTGGTCGTCGCCCAGCAGGACGACGTCACCTACCGGTTCGTGGAGGCCTCGGGCTCCGCACAGGGGTACGTCCTCGAACTCGACCGGGAGGACGTGCCCCAGTGGCGCACCTCGTCGGGCGCCGTGGGTGTCACCGTGCAGGGGTACTCCACCGTCAACGCTCCGTACGAGGACGTCACCACCCAGGGTGACACCCGTGTCGCCACTGCCAGCGTCACTGTCGGGGCAGGCACCGTGGTGGAGGTGAGCGACACCTACTCCTTCTCCGAGGGGACCCTGGAGATCGCCCGCACCTTCGACGTGACCGCGCTCGCGGCCGCGGACGCGGGGAAGGGGATCTCCCTCACCTTCCCCCTCGCCGACGCCACAGGGAAGGCACCCGGGTCCTACAAGTGGTTCTCCCCGGGCACCTGGTACGGCAATGACTCGATGACCTTCACGGACCGCAACACCATGGCCTTCGACGGGGTGGAGACCTCCCTACCGGTGGACGCCATGACCGCGCCCCTGGTGACCGCCTGGGACCAGTCCTCGACCTACGCCCTCACGCTGCTGGACCGCACCCCCGGCAAGCGGGAGACGATCGCGGCGGACAAGGACCCCCAGACCTCCAAGACACTGGTCGACGCGCGCATCAACCTCGCCAGCCTGGGGTTGCGGGCGCTGTCGGGCTCCGGCGGCGCGACCGAACTGTTCCAGACCTACCCGGGCACCAACACGAACTACCGCAACCGCTACTCCGGCAAACCCACCGCGGCACGCATGGTTCCGCTGTCCCAGGACCTGCACCGGGAGACGGGGATGGCGCTGCGCTACGGGAGTGCGGCGACGTTCGACGACATGGTCACCTCCGTGTGGCGTCAGGCATTCGCCGAGAGCGCCCGCACCGTGGACCGCGTCGACACGAAGACCCACTTCGACACCATGGTCGACTACATCTACAACTCCTACGGGACATCCGGCGGGAAGCGCGTCTACTCCACCAACTACGAGCTGCTCCAGACCTCCAGCGGGTTCCTGTGGCGACAGGCCGACCTGGCCTCGATCCAGTTGGCCCAGGGGTGGCAGCGCGGCGATGAGGAGATGAAGCAACGTGCCCGCAACGTGATCAACGACCAGATCACCAAAGGTGGACTCGTCTCCTCCAACCCCCGCACCCATGCGGAGGCCATGACGGCGGTCCTCAACGCCTACCTCACGGACCGCGAGCAGGGCACCGACAACCCCACCTGGTTGGCGACCGTGCGCGGCTACGGGGACGGCCTCGCGGCCACGCCGAGCATCTGGGCGGTGCCCGTGCTCCTGGACCTGGCGAGCACCACCGGCGAGGCCGGGTACCGCACCAAGGCCTTGGCCGCCGGGCAGGCCGCCTACCAGACCCAGTCCAAGGACATGTACTTCGTGGGTTCCCTGGAGGACTACAACGGCGGGCCCTCTGAGCGTGACCGTGAGATGGGTCTGACCTCCCTGGAGGCCTACATGGCCCTCTACCGGGACTCGACCACCGCGGGTGACAGGGCGAAGTGGCTGGGAGCCGCCCAGCTCGCCGCCGACTACTCCGAGACCTGGAGCTACGTCCAGGACCTGACCACGAACCCCGAGGACGCCTCGGCTGACCTGGTGATGTACGGCAATGACCACCTGCCGCCCTACGGGATCAGCCAGATCCATGCCGGCGCCGCAGGTGGGGACGTCGCTGCCGCCTTCTTCGTCACCGAGTACTACGAGCTGTGGGAGGCCACCGGGGACGAGCACTACCGGGACTTCGCCGTGTTCCTGGAGAAGAACTCCATGCTCTACACGAACATGGGGGACAAGTACGGCCAGATGGCTGACTCCGTGAAGGGATCCGGACTGGGCTTCACCAATGAGTACCTGGGCACGGCCGCCAACGACTACTGGAACAACAACCAGCGGGGCGACGGCAACCGCTCGAACATCGGGTGGGCCACGTACATGCTGGCGGGCATGACCCAGAAGACCCTGGACCGTCTCGGCCGCTACACGGTCGCCGAGCCGACGGTGTCCGACATCAACGGTCTCAACGCCTACTACCGACTGGTCAACCGGGCCACGGGCGAGGCACTCGATGTCAGCGACGCCTCACGTGCAGACGGTGCCGCCCTCACCACCACGCCCGTCGAGTCGTCCACAGGGGTCTCCACCCAGCAGTGGCTGCTGGAACCCCAGGGCGAGGAAGGACCCGGCGGCTTCAAGGTGGTCAACCGCTCCACCGCGAAGGTGTTGCGCCCCCAGGGTGATTCCACCAGCGTGGGTGCGGGAGCCGTCCAGAGCATCCCCATGCCGGGACAGCACCTGGGCTACACCTTCTCCCAGCAGGCCGACGGGAGCTACCTGGTCACCAACACCGCGTCCGGGAAGGTCCTGGAGCTCAACGACACCGACCCGGCCCTGCCGACGGTCCAGCAGAACACTGCCACAGGATCCGACTACCAGAGGTGGTACCTCCAGCCCGTCGGTGATCTCCAGATCCTGGACGCCACCGCCTCCCGGGTCCTGGGAAGCACCCAGGACGGGGTGTCACGCCAATCCTTCGACGACAATGCCACCACCGCCCAGCGGTGGAGCGCCGTGCCCTCCCTGGACGGATACGTCGGCCTGGTCTCACGTGACTCCGGTCTGGCACTGAGCGGGTCCGGTGCCACGCCCTCCCTCAGCGCCGCGGGCGCCCCCGACGTCCAGGGGTTCTCACCCGCACAGCAGTGGTTGGTCACGTTGCTCCCCGACGGCTACTTCACGCTGACCTCCCGGGAGGGCCGCTCGCTCGCCGTCGACGGGGACGAGGGCGTCGCCCTCGTCGATGCCGCCTCCGACGGTGCCGCACGTTTCCGGGTCACCACGGCCGGGCCCGCCACCGTGGACTCCCCGGCCAGTGCCGTGCTCAGTGACGCCGTCACCCTCACGGTCCTCCAGGGTGCGCGGGCCGAACTCCCCGACTCCGTCACGGTGCACCACTCCGACGGAGCCACGAGCACGGAGCAGGTCCAGTGGGACCTCTCCGGCCTCGACACCCGGGTCGCCGGCACCCACGACGTCACCGGGACACTGCCCGGCACGGGTGTCCCCGCACGCGCACGCGTGGTCGTCGTCCCCGAGGGTGACGTGACCGGCCTGCACACGGTGCACCTGGTCACCACCGTCGGCACCGTCCCCGTCCTGCCGGGTCTGGTGGTTGCCACCACAGCGGACGGGCGTGAGATCGAACTCCCCGTGACCTGGCAGGGCGTGGACTCCAGTGACTTCGCCGAGATCGGCGAGGTCACTCTCGCGGGGAGCGTGACCGGGTCCACGCTGCAGGCCAGCGCAGTCATCACCGTCTCGGAGACCCTCACACCCATTGCCGCGGTCCCCGTGGTGCAGGTGCGCACCCAGGCCGGCCAGCGTCCCGTCCTGCCCCAGGACATCGACGTCACCTTCACTGACGGGAGCCAGGGCTCGGTCCCCGTCCAGTGGCAGGGCGTGGAGGACACACAGTATGCGTCACCGGGCTACTTCACTGTGGACGGCACCACGCCGGGACACCAGGGTGTCGTGCGCGCCTACGTCACGGTTGCCCAGGTGCTCAACCCCTTCGGCACCGGGGGGGCGAACTGTTGGACGCCCGGCGGGGACGGGACATGGACTGCGGACGGCTCCCGACTGATCCACGGCGGCAACACAGCCAACAGATCCTCCTACGCCCACGTCTGCGACCCGGTCCAGGGTGGGGCGCTCACCCTGGCCGACGGTATCGTCGAGACCACGTTGAGCCTGACCTCGACCTACGGCAACGGTGGTCTGTGGGTGCGCTCCAGTGGCACCGACAACGACCGGGACGGCTACTACCTCGGAGTCGAGCAGCACACCACGAACTTCGTGGCAGGCAAGCAGGTCAACGGCCAGTGGAGTGACGCGATCCAGTGGGCCTACGCCGACACCGGCGTGAAGGGGTCCGAGTCGCGTCACCTGAAGGTGGTGGCCGACGGGTCGCAGCTGTCGTTCTTCGTCGATGACATGGGGGAACCAGTCCTGACCCAGGAGGACTCCTCCTTCGCGTCAGGCACCGTGGGGGTGCGGACCTGGCGCTCAGGAGCGGAGGTCACGTCCTTCGTTGTGCGTCCGCTCACCAGCGTCGTGACTGCCTCCGACACGGCGGTGACCACGTCCGTGGGCACGGCGCCCGCACTGCCGGCCACGATCAGTGCGTTGGACTCCGCGGGTGACGTGGTGTCGACACCGGTGACCTGGGAGACCCCCGACCCCGACCGCTACACCACACCGGGCTCCTTCACGGTCCGGGGCCGTCTCACCGGTCTTGACGTCACCGCCGTCGTCACGGTGGAGGACGCCGCAGCCGCTGCCACCGTGCGCGTGCCCCTGACCCTAACGCGGGTGGGAGTGGCACCGGTCCTTCCCGCGACCGCCACGGAGACGCTGCCCGACGGCACCACCCGTGACGTCGCGGTGACCTGGCCTCAGTTGGATCCCAGTGACTTCGCCGGGGCCGGGTCCTGGGTGGATGTCGGGGGAACCGTTGTGGGGTCCGCCGAGACGGTCACCGCACACGTGGCGGTGGCCAGCTACTCCGACTCCTTTGCCTCCACCGGGGTCGAGGGTTGGAGGACGTACGGCGGGACCTGGTCCACGACCGGACCGTCACTGGGCGTGAAGAGGGACACGGCCTGGGGTCGCGGCGAGAAGGCAGTGGCGGATGCTGCTGCGCCCGACGACCTCGTCTACCAGGCGAATGTGCGTGTGACCGAGGGCAACCAGGCGGGACTCCTGTTCCGCGTGAGCGACCCGGGCGTGGGCGCCGACACCTACCGCGGCTACTACGCGGGCATCGACACCACGACCGGCCATGTGATCCTCGGAAAGGCCGACAACGGGTGGACCTCGATCAAGGAGTCCGGAACGGTTCCGGGCATCGCATTCAACCAACCCGTGCAGTTGCGGGTGGTGGCGCGCGGCTCCCACATCCAGGTGTTCGCAGGTGACATGACCACCCCCGTCATCGACGTCGAGGACTCCAGCCACTCCAGCGGGTCGATCGGTGTGCGCGGTTGGAACAGTGCCTACCAGGTCTCCGACGCCCTGGTGTCAGGGGTTGCGGACGTGGTCTCGGTGGAGGAGGTCACCACCTCCGTCAAGGGCAGCGCTGCACCGTCCCTGCCCTCCACCGTACGCGTCACCTACGCGGACGGCTCCTCCGGGCAACTGCCCGTGGAGTGGGACCTCACGGAGGACCTGGACCGCACCCAGCCCGAGATCGTCATCACCGGTGCCGTGACGGGGAGCGACATCCCCGCCAGGGCCCTCGTGCAGATCCTGGGTGCCAGTGACATCACCAGCACCATGACCGTGTCCGTCTCGACCACCGTCGGGAGCGCCCCGGTGCTGCCCTCCACGGTCAGCGTCACCCGGGTGGAGGGTTCCGTTGCGGACGAGGACGTGACCTGGGACCAGATCGACCCGGCGCGTTACGCCCGGTCCGGGGCCTTCGTGGTCACCGGGCACCTCACGGACCACCCGGGTGTGGCCGCACATGCCCTGGTGTACGTGCACGAGGCCACTCCTGACCCTGACGAGATCGTCGAGATCACGCCGGTGGAGGTGGAGACCACGGTCGGCACCGCTCCCGGGCTGCCGGGCCTGGTCACCGCCGTCCTGGCCAATGGGACCACGCGGGAGGTGGCCGTGACGTGGGATGGCATCACCGCCCAGGAGTACGCCCAGCCAGGGGCCTTCGAGGTCCACGGACGCGTCGCGGGCACCGAGGTGAGGGCACTGGCCACCGTCACGGTGGTCGAGATCCCCGCAGGCACTGGGTCCATCGCCGTGGAGGCACGCATCGATGGAGCGGCAGCCGCGACGGCCCCGGAACAGATTCTGGCCGACGTGGTCTGCACGCTGGACGGCACTGAGGTGGACCTGGGGGACATGACGCGGGTCCCCGTCGCCACCGGAGGTGCGAGCGTACGCATCGACGGGATCCCGTTGGGTGCCCGGTGCACGGTGAACCAGCAGGGAGAGGTCGGCTCCTTCGGTGAGACCCGGCGCTCCTCGACCCCCGAGGGTGGGACGGTCACTGTGGAGCAGAGCGTCGCCGGTGGGGCCGAGGTGCCCGCCGGACAGCGGGTGGTCCTGGTCAACACCTACGACTGGTCTGCCGGTCTGTCCCTCACCCAGGTGGTGCGCGGGGAGGACGGCGCACCCGGGGTGGCGAGTGCGAACCTGGTGGGCGGTGCGAGTTGGATCGCCATCGGTGGTGGAGCCCCGGGTTCGGTGGACTATGCCCTGAGCTGCTCGACATCTGACGGTCGGCCCGTCGGGGTGGGTGAGTTGGCCTCATTCCGTCTGACGCACGGACAGGAGGTGCACCTGGGCGGAGCCACGGTCCCTGTGGGGACACGCTGCACCTTGGCTGCCCGGGGCGAGGACGCCACTCACACGGAGTTCGGGGTGGACCCTGCCTCAACGGTGCAGGCGAACTCCTCGGGCATCCTCGACCTGGTGCTCGGTGAGGACGAGGTCACCATCGTCGCCACGACGACCGTCGGGGCAGCCCAGCCCGGTGACGACGGCTCGCCTGATGGCAGTGGTGGCGAGAACGGTTCAGGCGGTCCCAGCACCGGCGCTGGCACAGGAGGACTGGCCCACACGGGTGCGGACTCCGTCTTGCTGATCACCTTGGGGCTTGTCGGCATGGTGCTGACGATCGCTGGACTGGCTCTCCTGTCCGGGCGTCGCAGGATCACTGTGGAGGGTTCGCTCCGCTGAGACTGGGCGTGGGGGGTCTGCGTCCCACAGGGACGCAGACCCCCCACTCCTGTGCCCGGGCACCTGGTTGCGCCCTCGTTCGGTGGCGGCAGTTCTGTCGACGCCGGGGGAACAGCGTCGTGGCGTCGGGGTGCGTCCAATGGCGTGGTGCACGGAGGGGGTGGCCGCGTCGCTGTGAACCCGGCGACGGTGACCGTGCGATCCTTCGAGAGATCTCTTCACGTCCATCTCGAAAGGGCCCCGACGATGCCCGTCGCGCCCGACGACATCGACCCTGCTCGTTTCCTCGGTGACCACCTCGCGCAGGTGTCTGCGGCTCTGCTGGGCGACCTGCTCGGCACGGTCATCAACCGGCTGCTGTCCGCGGACCAGGTCTGCTGAGCCGCCCTCGTCCCCGGTGCCGATGTCAATGCGTGCTCCCCGCCACCGGTGTGAGAGCGAGCCGACATCATCGTCCGAACAGGCGCGTGACCAGCCGGAGCCGACCGCGTGGACCGCTGGGCGTCCCTGCCCCGCATGGGACTTCGGACCCGGTGATGTCATGATGGGGTGATGACAACTTCGACCCGGCGACACACACGGACACGCAAGGACCCGGATGTTCGCCTGGAGGAGATCATCCAGGCGGCGACGAAGCTGTTCGGGGAGCGCGGGTTCTGGGCCACCTCCCTGCAGGACGTGGCCGACGAGTGCGACTTCACAGTCACCGGGATCCTCTACCACGTCGGCAGCAAGGAAGGCCTGATGCAGGCCGTGCTCGACGCCATGGACCAGAGGCTCTTCGCGGCCTGCGCCCACGAGATGGACCGCGACGGCGTCACCTTCGAACTGGGGCGTGGCGTCCCCGGGATCACCATCGGTCAGCTCTTCCGGATCCTCGTGCGCGTCACCGTCACGGACCCCGAGGCCGCCTACCTCTACTCCGTCATGGAGAACGAGTCCACCGACCCCGGCCACCCCGCCCACGCCTACTTCCGGGTCCGCGAGCAGGCCGCCCTCGAGAGCTACGCCTCCACCGTGCCCGAGGGAAACGGGGACCCGATGGGCGTGGCCCGGATGGCCATGGGGCTGCTCAGCGGACTCCACGTGCAGTGGCTGCGTGACCCGCACGGCGTGGACATGGTGGCCCTGTGGGAGGAGATCGTCGAGGAGATCCCCGTGCTCGCGGACCGGACCCCGGTGGGTCCCCGGCCGGTCGACGCCGAGGGGGGACCGCGGGAGGACGCCCAGGGGGAGTCGGGTGCCGTCCGGGGAGCAGGAGAGGGTGCGGAGAATGAGTGAGGAGACGACGGCGGACGGCACATCCCGCAGGCGCAAGCGCCTGAAGCCGGAGGAGAGGCAGGCGCAGATCCTTGGCGCCGCCGAGGAGCTCTTCGGTCACCATGGCTACTGGGGCACCTCCCTGCAGGACATCGCCAACCACTGCCACTTCACGGTCGCGGGGGTCCTGTACCACTTCGAGTCCAAGGAGGCCCTGCTCCGGGCGCTCCTGGACTCCCTCGACCGCGCCTACATCAATGACGCCACCCGCGAAGGAGGCGACAAGACCTCGACCTACCGACTGGGAGACCCGTTGGAGGGGGTGGATCTCGCCTCCATCTGCCGGGTCCTGGTGCTCATCTCCGCCAAGGACGTCTCCCGCACCAGGCTGTACTCGATGCTGGAAAATGAGTCCACCGATCCCCGTCACCCGGCCCACGACTTCTTCCTGCGCCGTGAGCAGCGTCTGCTCGACTCCTACGAGGTGATCGTGGCACGCACGGTCGAGAGGCCCCTGTCGATCGCGCGCATGGCCATGGGACTCATCAGCGGGCTGCGCGTGCAGTGGCTGAGGGATCCGGAGGGACTCGACATCCTGGCCATGTGGGACTCCATGGTGGAGGGCATCCCCCTGCTGCGCAGGGACGCTGACCGGTCCGGTGGCGACGGGAGCGACCCGGAGCAGGGATGATGCCCACGGACGTGGCCGGCTCGGCGGGTCGGCGCAGACCCATCCCGTGCACAGGGACGAAGGTCCCCCTAGAGTCGGTGAATGGAGACCACAACAGAGCGCAGGCGCACCCGCCTCAGGGCCGCGGACAGGCGTGACCAGATCATCGAGGCCGCCACGGCACTGCTGGGTCGGCGCGGATTCTGGGGGACGTCGCTGCAGGACGTTGCCGATGAGTGCGACTTCACCGTGACGGGGATCCTCTACCACTTCCACACCAAGGAGGACCTGCTCGAGGCCGTGCTGGACACGGTCGACTCCGACTTCACGGACTCCGTCATCCGGGAGCTCGCCCGGGCGGGGCCCGTGGAGGAGCGCGGCGACGAACCACCACCGCCCACGTCCGACCCGAGCGACACGGGGGTGTGGAGGCTGTGCCGCATCCTCATCCGCCTCGACGCCGAGAATCCCGGACGTGCCCGGCTCTACACCGTGCTCGAGTCCGAGTCGATCACCCCCGACCACCCCGCCCACGACTACTTCCTCAAGCGCGAGCAGAGACTGCTCGGGCACTTCCGGTCCACGGTGCCCCGCGGGGTGGAGGACCCCGAGGCGCTCGCACGCCGAGCCATGGCCGTGGTGAGCGGATTCCGCCTCCAGTGGCTCAAGACCGGCCAGGACATCGAGCCCGCCGAGATGTGGGAGCAGATGAACACCGCCCTGCGGGAGATGCTCGGAGCACCCGCGGCGCTCCCACCCGCACAGCCCACAGGGGTGGGCGTGTCGTCTCCATCCACAGGCAGTGGCGTCCGTGGAGCCGGGAGTGGAACGGGACGGATACCTTCTCATCAGTGACACGGACCGGGATCACGAGGAGAATGGGGGTATGTACATGTCGGCGGAGATCCTCACGACGATCGCCAGCGTGGTGGCCCTGCTCCTCACGCTCGCGTCGGGCTTCGCTTGGGTCGTCTCCCACGTGAGCAAGCAGATCAGCCACCTCGACACCAAGCTCAGCGGCGAGATCCGGGCCCTGGACGAGAAGATGGAGAGACGGTTCGAACAGGTCGACGAGCGGTTCGAGGCCTCGGACAGGTGGATCGACGAGCGGTTCGAGGCCTCGGACAGGAGGGTCGACGAGCGGTTCGATCGGATGGACGAGCGGTTCGATCGGATGGACGAGAGGTTCGAGCGGTTGCAGCGTGAGCTGACCGAGGTCAAGATCGCAGTGGCGAGACTTGAAGGTCCGCGCCCCCGGCTGATCGAGGTCCACTGAGAAAGGGGTCCCGCAGTCAGCACCCAGAAGGAATTGCTGGATGGTTCGGTAGGTGATGCTGTTGACCCCGGGTGGGCAGGGACGCCCTCGTCAATCCGGACCCCACCACACGGGCGCGCCCACCCACATGGCGGAACCCGCGACGGGGGGCCCGGCGGGGCGGGGACAATGGCGCCCATGACGACGACGACGCTCAACCTTGCAGTGATCCCCGGAGACGGAATCGGTCAGGAGGTGGTGCCCGAGGGCCTGAAGGTCCTGGACGCCGTGCTGGCGGGGTCGGGGGTGGAGGTGGCGCGCCACGTCTTCGACCTGGGGGCGGGACGGTGGCACCGCACCGGTGAGGTGCTGCCGGAGGCGGACCTGGAGGCCATCAAGACCTGTGACGTGATCCTGCTGGGTGCGGTGGGTGACCCCTCGGTGCCCTCGGGCGTCCTGGAGCGCGGGCTCCTGCTCAAGCTGCGCTTCGGGCTGGACCAGTACGTGAACCTGCGCCCGAGCGTCCTGTACCCGGGGGTGCCGACCCCGTTGGCGCACCCCGGTGAGATCGACTTCGTGGTCGTGCGTGAGGGTACCGAGGGCCTCTACGTCGGCAACGGCGGGGCGATCCGGGTGGACACGCCCCACGAGGTCGCCACGGAGGTCAGCGTGAACACCGCCTTCGGGGTGGAGCGTGTCGCGCGTTATGCGTTCGAGATGGCCGCCGCGCGTCCCGCGAAGCACCTGACCCTGGTGCACAAGCACAACGTGCTGGTCAACGCCGGGGGACTGTGGGCGCGCACGGTGGAGCGGGTGGGGGAGGAGTTCCCCGAGGTGGCCCACGACTACCTGCACGTCGATGCGGCGACGATCTTCCTGGTGACCGACCCGGGGCGCTTCGACGTGATCGTCACCGACAACCTGTTCGGGGACATCCTCACCGATGAAGCCGGTGCCGTCACGGGAGGGATCGGTCTGGCGGCGTCGGGAAACATCAACCCCGAGGGTGCCTACCCCTCGATGTTCGAACCCGTGCACGGCTCCGCCCCCGACATCGCGGGGCAGGGGAAGGCGGACCCGACGGCGACCATCGCCTCGGTGGCGCTGATGCTGGACCACCTGGACTACCCTGCGGAGGCCGAGCGGGTGCGTGCGGCGATCCGGGTGGACATGGAGGCCCGCGCCGCCGCCGCGCAGGCGGGGGAGCCGCTGGTGCGTTCCACCTCGCAGGTGGGGGATGCGCTGAGCGCCCTCGTCCGCTGAGGCGAGGGGCGACGGCCACGGCGGCATCCCCGGCCCGATCCGCCACAAGGAGCGGTGGCGCAGTGGTGGAAGTGGAGACATGACCCCCGCATCGACGCGCGTCTCGGCTCGCACCCTCGACGATCCGCGCCTGCGCTGGGCGCTCTCGGGGATCGTCGTCCTGGTGCTCGGGACCGCGCGCGGAGCCCTCTGGGACCTGCTCCTCGGTGAGGTGTCGGACAAGGTCGCCCTGGCGTTCTGGACGGTCCAGGGAGTGGCCATGGTGCTGGGGTGGCTGCTGTCCGGCGCCCTGGTCCTCGCCGCGACGCTGTGGGTGTCCCCGCTGGGGGGCGACGACGTTCGCCGCAGCATCGGGTGGTGGGCGGCGCTGGTCGCGCTCGACGCCATCTGGCGCCTCGTGTTGGTCCCGATGGATCTCCTGTGGGTGGAGCCCTACCTGGGGCCGGCTGTCGGCGCACTCGCGGTGTGCGCGGTGCTCGCTTCCCGTCGCAGCCCACTGCGGAGCTACCTCGGTTCGGCGCTGACCGCCGGTCTGGTGCTGGCCCTCCTGACCTGGACCAGCGGAGCACCGGGTTTCAGCATCTTCTTCGCGAGCCAGCACCGCATGCTCGCCGAGTCCGTCTTCAACGCGGCCGTGCTCCTCGCAGTGGCGGCGGGATGCGCGGTGGGTGTGGGGATCGGGCGGGTCCGGCGGGTCGCGTTGCCCTGAGCCAATGGCAGGGCGGTCGGGGTGCCGTCGGGTTCGTGAGCTCGACGGATAGACCCGCACCGCGAAGGAGGCATGGGCGCCGGGCCACCCTCGTCCTGCCGGCGGGCACGACGGAACCGTCCTCCCGTGCCTGTCCGCAGCGAAACTAGACTGGTCCCACACGGGAA
>NZ_CCXH01000003.1 GCF_000820725.1 Actinomyces polynesiensis
CCGCAGCGAAACTAGACTGGTCCCACACGGGAACGAGGAGACGATGGCGAACGACAAGGACGCGCGTGCGCTGGAGGCGGCACGGCTGTACTACATCAAGGGACTGCCACAGTCGGCCGTGGCGAAGTCTCTGGGGGTCTCACGCCCCACTGCCTCCAAGCTCATCCAGTACGCGCGCGACCGTGGCTTCGTGACGATCTCCATCAACGACCCCGGTGAGAACCGGGCAGCCCTCGAGGACCGTCTCCGCGAGACCTTCGACCTGGAGGGCGTGGGCATCTCGAGCGCGGCGGGTGGGGACTACGAGGCGCTGCTGGACGGCCTGGGAGCTGTGGGCGCCGAGGTCGTGGAGGACCTCGTCCACGACGGGACGATGATCGGGGTGAGCTGGGGCAAGACCATGTGGTCCGTGGCCCGGCACCTCGGGCACCGTGACGTGCACGGGGTGGAGGTCATCCAGCTCAAGGGAGGGCTGTCCTTCACGTCCTGGGAGACCAACGACATGGAGACCATGAACCTTTTCTGCCGGGCGTTCAACGCCTACGGCCGGTACCTCCACCTGCCCGTCGCCTTCGACTCCGAGGAGGTCAAGAGACTGGTCGAGTCCGAGCGTCACCTGCGACGCATCCTCGACATGGGACGCGAGGCCGACCTGGCGGTGTTCACCGTCGGATCGGTCGAGCCGGACTCCCTGCTGCTCTCGGCCGGCTACCTCACCCCGGAGGAGCGTGGCGAGGTCCTGGAGAAGGCGAAGGGTGACATTTGTTCTCGGTTCTTCGACGCAGATGGCAAGGCATGTGTGCCCAGCCTCGACCGTCGGACGGTCGGCATCAGCCTGGAGGACCTGCGCGCGAAGCCGCGCAGAGTGCTGGTCGCGGGCGGGCGTCGCAAGCTCAATTCGCTGGAAGTCGCGCTGCGAGCGGGATATGCCACGCACTTGGTGACGGACGAGGTCTCGGCGAGGGTGCTGCTCGAGCGGGCGGCCGGGACGCGCGACAGCGACGCCGAGAGTGAACAACTGTAAAGATAGTGATTGACAGAAGTTCCCCTTGGTCGTAGCGTGGGTGCCACAACCAAGGGAGGTTGCCACCATGGCAAAGACGCAACTGATCGACCACACCCTGCTCAAGCCCAATGCCCAGCAGGCCCAGGTCGAGGCACTCGCCGCCGAGGCGAAGGAACACGGGTTCCACTCCGTGTGCATCAACCCGTGCTGGGTGCCCACAGCAGCCAGCCTGCTCGTCGACACCGACGTCGCGGTGTGCACGGTCATCGGGTTCCCCCTGGGTGCCACCACCACCGCCACCAAGGCCTTCGAGACGCGCGATGCCGTCGCCAACGGCGCTGACGAGGTCGACATGGTCATGAACATCGGCCATGCCCTCGACGGACGTTGGGACCTCGTGGAGGAGGACATCCGCGGTGTCGTCGAGGCCGCGGGGGAGGGCACCCTCGTCAAGGTCATCCTGGAGACCTGCCTGCTCACCGACGATCAGATCGTCGAGGCCTGCCACGCCGCCGTGCGTGCCGGGGCGGACTTCGTCAAGACCTCGACAGGCTTCTCCACCGGTGGGGCCACCGTCCACGCCGTGGAACTCATGCGCCGCGCCGTGGGTCCGGACTTCGGGGTCAAGGCCTCCGGTGGCATCCACACCCCGGAGGAGTTCGACGCGATGGTCGCCGCCGGCGCCACCCGCATCGGCGCCTCCGCAGGGCTGGCGCTCCTCGGGGAGGAGACGGACTGATGCTGTTCAAGGACACCTCCGAGCAACTGCCCGACGGCTACCTCTCCAAGACGCCACTGCTCCAGTACATCCTCGTGTCGCTGTGCTTCCCGATGTGGGGAGCCGCCGCAGCCCTCAATGACATCCTCATCACCCAGTTCAAGACTGTCTTCACCCTCTCCGACGTGGCCACCGCCTTCGTCCAGAGTGCGTTCTACGGCGGCTACTTCATCATGGCGATCCCCGCCTCTCGGGTCATCAAGAAGACCTCCTACAAGGTCGGAATCCTCATCGGCCTGAGCGTGTACATCCTCGGTGGTGTGCTCTTCTTCCCCGCCTCCACGATGGCCACGTACTCGGTCTTCCTCGTGGCCCTGTTCGCCCTGGCGATCGGTCTGAGCTTCCTGGAGACCTCGTGCAACACCTACTCCACGATGCTCGGCCCACGCCGGCTGTCGACCCTGCGCCTCAACATCTCCCAGACCTTCTACCCCCTCGGGTCGATCCTCGGGATCGTCCTTGGCAAGTACCTGATCTTCGGCAGCGGTGAGTCCCTCAAGAAGCAGATGGAGGGCCTCGATGCCGAACAGACCAAGGCCTTCGCTGAACAGGCACTGCAGAGCACGCTGCTGCCCTACAAGTTCATCGTCGTGGTCCTGGCCGTCATGCTCCTCCTGGTCGCCGTCACCCAGTTCCCCCACTGCAAGCCGTTGCGTGACGCCACCCACGAGGCCAGCGCCACGATCGGGGAGACCATCAGCTACCTCGCCCACAACAAGCGTTTCCTGCAGGGCATCGGCACCCAGTTCCTCTACGTCGGCATGCAGACCGCGGTGTGGTCCTTCACGATCCGCTTGGCCATGCAGCTCAACGGGAACATCAATGAGCGTGACGCCTCGACCTTCATGATCTTCTCCTACATCGCCTTCTTCGTCGGCAAGTTCGTGGCCAACCTGCTGATGACGAAGTTCGACGCGAACATCGTCCTCATCGGCTACTCCGTGCTCGGCATCCTGGCGCTGGTGTACGTCGTCTCCGTGCCCAACATGACCGCCGTCTACGCAGCCGTGCTGGTCTCCGGACTCTTCGGACCCTGCTGGGCCACGATCTACGCCCGCACGCTGGACACCATCGAGGACAAGCGTCACACCGAGACCGGAGGTGCCGTCATCGTCATGTCCATCGTCGGTGGGGCCTTCGTGCCGGTCATGCAGGGCCTGGTCTCCGACCACACCGGGTCGATGCAGCTGTCCTTCGTCGTCAACATCGTCTGCTTCGCGGCGGTGCTGATGTACTTCGTGTCCTTCTACCGCCGCGAGCACCGCGCTCCGTCCACCGCTTCAGACCTGAAGGAGGTCCAGCATGTTCACCGTTGAACTGTCCAGGAGCCAATTCACCCCCACCCCACAGGTGATCCTCTCGGATGAGGAGTTCACCGTCACCGCCCGGGAGTACGCCACCGGCGTCAGCTCCCTGGTCATCGCCAACTCGAGGGGTCACCTCGAAGTCCTGCCCTTCATGGGACAGATCATCTGGGATGCCGAGTTCGACGGCACCAGCCTGCGCATGAAGAACATGTTCGCCGAGCCCCACCGGGCCACCCTCATCGAGGACACCTACGGGTGCTTCGCCTTCCACTCCGGCCTGTTGGGCGCCGGGTGTCCCTCGCCCGAGGACACACATCCACTGCACGGCGAGTTCGCGTGCGCCCGCATGGACCGCGCCTGGCTGGAGGTGGGGGAGGGGAGCGTGGCGGTCACCGGGTCCTACGAGTACGTCAAGGGCTTCGGGGACCACTACCGCGCTCGCCCGAAGGTCACCTTGGGTACTGGCGCCACGACCTTCACCATCGAGATGGAGGTCACGAACCTCTCCGATTACCAGCCCATGCCGCTGCAGTACATGTGCCACATGAACTACGCCTACGTCGAGGGTGCCACCCTCACCGAGAACCTGCCTGCCGGCAGCTTCCGGATCCGCGAGTCCATCCCCGCCCACGTCCACCCCACCCCGGAGTGGACCGCCTTCAACGAGGCCATCAAGTCCGGCGAGGTCGACACGACGAAACTGGCCGGCTCGGAGAACTACGATCCCGAGATCGTCTTCTTCGCCGACGACCTGCCCCAGTATGGCACCGACATGCGTTTCGAGCTGCATGCCCCTGACGGGAAGACGTTCCGCACTGAGTTCTCCTCCGCCGACTTCCCGGTGGCCACGAGGTGGATCCTGTGGAACCCGGACCAACAGGTCGCCGCCTTCGTCCTGCCCGGCACCTCCCGTCCGGAGGGGCGCCTGGCAGCCAAGGCTGCAGGAACGCTGATTGAGCTCGGCGCGCAGGAGACGCGGCACTTCCGCGTCGTGACCGGTCTGGTGGAGGAGTCATGAGCATGGACATCGCGGTCATCGGGTCGAACATGGTCGACCTCATCAGCTACATCACCCGAATGCCCCAGGAAGGGGAGACCATCGAGGCTCCCGACTTCTCCATGGGCTGTGGAGGCAAGGGCGCGAACCAGGCGGTCGCGGCCGCGAGGCTCGGTTCCCAAGTCCTGATGGTCTCGCGTGTCGGGGACGACATGTTCGCGGCGAACACCGTGCGCAACTTCGAGGCCAACGGCATCGACACCACCCACGTGCTGTCGACACCGGGGACGTCGGGCGTCGCCCCGATCTTCGTGGACCCCGACTCCCACAACTCGATCATCATCGTCAAGGGTGCCAACAACGCGCTCTCCCCGGCGGACGTGGACGCCGTGGCCGACGAGGTCGCCCAGTGCCGGCTCATCGTCCTCCAGCTGGAGATCCCGTTGGAGACGGTCTACGCGGCCATCGACCTGGGGCGGCGGGTGGGTGTGCCGGTGCTGCTGAACCCGGCCCCCGCCTCCACCGAGCTCGACTTCGCGCAGGTGACGAAGTGCGACTACTTCGTGCCCAACGAGACCGAGCTGGCCACGTTGACGGGTCTGCCCACGGGCAGCATCGAGGAGGTGCGCGCTGCGGCACAGGTCCTGGTGGACAGGGGATGTCCCAATCTCATCGTCACACTGGGCAAGCGCGGAGTGTTCTGGTTGGGGACGGAAGGGGAACTGCTGCTCGACGAGTACCCAGCAACCCCTGTGGACACCACCGGCGCGGGAGATGCGTTCATCGGCTGCTTCAGCCACCACCTGGTCCAGGGGGACCCGGTCCCCGAAGCGCTGAGGGCGGCCAATGCCTACGCCGCGAACTCCGTGACCAAGCGCGGCACCCAGAAGTCCTACGCCGACGCCGAGGAGTTCGCACACTGGCTCGCACAGGGGGAGAGCGAACGGTGACGGGGGATTGCCCGGACTGACGGTGCTGCCGGGCGGTCGCGCAGTGGTGGGGTGTCGCCGATGGGTGACACCCCACCACTGTCCCGGGTGCAGGGCCAGGTGGGGGACTGTGTCCTCCTCCCCACCCGGGAGCCGGGTCCGTGGGGATCCTGAGGTGTGAGCCGCACGGAAGCGCTCGTGGAGCAGGTGACGTGCCATCGAGGAGCCGACTTCCCGTCGAGCGGTGGGGTTTCCACCGAGCGGTGGACATGTAACCCCTCCATTCGGTGGAAACCCCACCGCTCGACGAGGGATCGTCACGGGCGAGGCGGCCAGCAGGAGGTGCGTCCCGGCGGGTGTCGCTCGCCGCTGCGAGGTGCTCCCGACCAGGACGCGAGGCCCCTCCCGGCAGAGCCGGGAGGGGCCTCGCGTCCGTCCGGAGGACGGACCTGTGGGGCAGGGTGTGCGTGGGACTCAGTGCCGCGTGGAGCGGGTCCGGGAGACGACCAGCGCCGAGGCGCCGCCCGCCAGGGCCAGTCCGGCCAGCACCAGCACACTCAGGTTGGCGCCGGTCGCTGCCAGGCCTCCCTGGTCCGTGGCCGTCGGCGAGGCACCGGGCTTGGCGGTCAGGGACGGGGTGGGCGTCGGCGCCGCCGAGCCGTCATCACCGCTCTGGCTGCCGTCGTCACTGGGCTCGGGCGTGGGCTCGACCGCCGGCGTCGGCTCCGCGGAGAACGCGGTGTCGGCGGCGACGTCGTCATCCGCCTCGGGATCGGCGTTGCGACCCTCTGCGGAGACGGTGGCCGTCAGGTCCTGGGCCTCGGTGGCGTCGGAGAAGTCCAGGGCACCCTCCAGGAGGATCCCGGGACCGTCGAAGGAACCATCGGCCTCGCCCTCGGCGAGCGTGGTCCCACCGACGCTCAGCGTGGCGGCCGTGACCGGACCGGTCACCGACACGCGGACCTTCACCGCACCCTGCAGCGTGGCACCCTCCAGGGCCGACCAGGTCTCCCCACCGTCGGTGGAGTACTCGACCTCGCCGACCACCGGCTGGGGCTGGTCCTTCAGCACGGCGGCCAGGGCGTTGACCAGGCCCGCGCCGCGGTACTCCTTGCCGTCGGTCGGCACGGCCAGACGGTCGAAGGTGTACCCGGCCTGCTTCTCCAGCAGGGCGGTGGTCTGCTCCGGGGTGAAGTCGGGGTGGATGGCCTTGATGAGGGCCACCACGCCGGCGGTGTGCGGGGACGCCATGGACGTGCCGCTCAGTGATCCGTAGCCGGCGCCGGCGGAGGAGCTGTACCAGGTCGGGATCGTGGAGAGGATCGACGACCCGGGTGCGGCGACGTCGATGGAGTTGACGCCGTAGTTCGAGAAGCTCGAACGGATGAGCGTCGCCGTCGCGGGATCGTCGGAGGAGCGCTGACGGGCCACGGAGGAGACCGTGACCACACCGGGCAGCTCGGCGGGGATGTCCACGCCGTCGCTCACGTCGCGGTCCTTGATCGGGGTGTCGACGTCATTGGGGCTGCCGGAGTCCGTGGTGAGGTTGTCGAGGTCGTTGTTCGAGTTGCCGGCGGCCGCCACGTTGACGACCCCCTTCGCCTCGGAGTACGCCACGGCGCGGGTCACGGCCTCCAGGCCGGCGGCCTGGGTGTTGTCCCCGGGGACCCAGTACTCCCAGGGGTCGGTGTAGTAGGAGTTGTTCGTGACGTCGAAGTCGTGGTCCCCGGCCCACACGAAGGCGCAGGTCACGTACTCGGGGTAGAAGAACCCGTCGGGGTTGCCCGTCTGGACGGCCGCCAGACGCGCCTTGGGTGCCACGCCGTCGACACCGGTGCCGTTGGTGGCAGCGGCGATCGTGCCCGCGACGTGCGTGCCGTGGTAGTGGTTGTCCTGCCAGGCGTCCCAGGAGGTGTCGGGGATGCCGTTCACCGCGCAGGAGACGGACTTGTCGACGTCGATCTGGTCCTTGAGGTCCGGGTGGTTCCCGTCGATGCCGGTGTCGAGGACACCGACGGTGACCGTCTCCAGCGGGACGTCCACGCCCTGGGCGGCCAGGGCGCCGATCGCGGTGAGGCCCCAGGCGGAGGCGGACAGCGGGTCGGCCTCGAGGCCACCGGAGATCGCCTCCTCCTTGTCGAGCTGGGAGTTGGACTTCAGGAGCAGGGAGAACGGCTTCGCGACGGTGCTCGACGCGTCGACGACGACCTCCTCGCCCTCGATGGGCGCCTGTCGTGTCGGGCCGATGGAATCGAAGGGGATGCCCGCGCGGGCGAGGTCGTTGGCCATGTCGCCGATGAACCCGGCGCTGGCCGACTGCACGAAGAACGTGCCGAGCTGGGGGTACTGCTCGAGGGTCGTCCCGCCGGCCTTCTCCACGAGGGAGACCGCGGTGGCGAAGTTCTCCGCGGAGACATCGGCGAGCAGGTTGACCGCGTAGTTCATGACCTGACCATCGGAGACGGTGGCGTCCGCCGTGATCGAGCGTGCCTGGTCCTGCCCACCGGTCGCGGCGGGGGAGGCGGCGGCGACGCCCGACAGGGCCGTCGCGCCGAGGACACCGAGGGCGACGGCCGCTGCCGCCACCCTCGGTGTCCGCGCACCATGGGGATGCTTCATTGTCTTCCTCACTCTCACTGGACTCCGCGGGTGGGATGACCGACGGAGTTGACCGGAAGATTAACGAAGCGAGAATGAGCATTGACGAGGATCCGCATCCCGGACAGGGTGAACCAAGTCAATCCAAAATCTCTCGGACATGAGGTGTGGCGACCCTCACCGACTCTGGGAGAAGTGTCTGAGAAGCGTGCGAAATCCCTGATCAGCACGGAAATGTGACGCAACAGACACCGGTGTCCGGTGGCAGCCGACCATGGCCCGGCACCGATGCCGCCCCCTGTGGGAGATGTCACGACTGAGTGAACACGCAGGTGGGGACAGGTGACAGGGTTGACACGGTCGGGGCTCGAGCGGGGTGATGGCGCGACCGGAATGTGGACAGCTCTTTACTCCAAAGTGGAAGGCGGTTTCCATTGAGTGGAAACGGAGATGGTCAACGCCGAAGGACGGAGCGACCTGGTGATCGAGTTCCAACACATCCGCAAGGAGTACCCCGACGGGACCGTGGCGATCCACGACCTCTCCTTCACCATCCCCGAGGGCCGCATCACCGTCCTCGTCGGTCCCTCCGGCTGTGGCAAGACCACCTCCCTGAGGATGGTCAACCGCCTCATCGAGCCGAGCTCCGGGGTCATCCTCATCGACGGCCACCGCTCCGAGCGCGAGGACGCGAAGACCCTGCGGCGACGCATGGGCTACGTCATCCAGAACGCCGGCCTCTTCCCCCACCGCACCGTCGTCGACAACGTCGCGGCCGTGCCCGTCCTGCTGGGGACCCGCCGGGCCGAGGCCCGCGCCCACGCCCTGGAGGTCCTGGACATGGTCGGCCTGGACCGCTCCCACGCCACCCGCTACCCCTGGCAGCTGTCGGGGGGCCAGCAGCAGCGCGTCGGCATCGCCCGCGCCCTGGCCGCCGACCCGCCCTTCCTCCTCATGGACGAGCCCTTCAGCGCGCTGGACCCCGTGGTGCGCCAGCAGCTCCAGGACCAGTTGCTCGAGATCCAGGCCTCGGTGGCCAAGACGATCGTGCTCGTCACCCACAACGTGGACGAGGCCCTGCGCCTGGGTGACCAGATCGTCATCCTCCGCGAGGGTGGCGTCCTCGCCCAGGTCGGCACCCCCGAGGAGCTGATCTCCGAGCCGGCCAGCCCCTTCGTCGCGAACTTCCTGGGGTCCTCCCGCGGGTACCACTCCCTCTCCTTCGCCGGACCCGACGGGGTGCGGATCGACCCGGTGGAGACCCTGCACCTGGGGTCCTCCGTCCCCGCCGGGGCCACCGGCCCCTGGCACGTGGTGGTCGACGAGGGCGACGCCCCCCTGGGCTGGTTCCACGGTTCCCCCGGGGACACCGTCACCGAGGAGGACGTCAACTACGCCTGTTCCCCGGTCGTCGCGGGGGACACCCTGCGCCACCACCTCGACTCCGCCCTGTCCAGCCCCTCCGGCGCCGGCATCGTCGTGGACGGGGCGGACCGGGTGGTCGGCACCGTCCACATCCGCACCGTCACCGCGGCCTTCGAGGCCGCGCGGGTGGGGAGGTGAGGACGTGGACCTCTCCTGGGTGCTCCGCAACGCGGACATGATCTGGGGCTACACCCTGTCCCACCTGTACTTCACCCTCGTTCCCACGATGCTCGGACTGGTGATCTCCCTGCCCCTGGGGTGGCTCGCCGCCGCCAGGAAGGTCACCTACGGGCCGGTGGTGGGGGTGACGAGCCTGTTCTACACGATCCCCTCCCTGGCGCTGTTCGTCCTGATGCCGAAGGTGCTGGGGACGAAGATCCTCGACCCCGTCAACGTGGTCGTCGCGCTCACCATCTACACCGTGGCCCTGCTGGTGAGGGTCGTGGCCGACGCCCTCCTCGCCGTGCCCGCGGAGACGAAGACGGCGGCGGTCGCGATGGGCTACTCGCCCCTCCAGCTCCTGACCCGCATCGAGCTGCCCCTGTGCGTGCCCTCCCTGGTGTCCGGGCTGCGGGTGGTGGTCGTCTCCAACATCTCCATCGTCACCATGGCGGCCCTGGTCGGTGTCAGCCAGCTGGGGTCCCTCTTCACCCTCGGGTTCACCCGGCGTTCCCTGGTGCCCATCGTCGTCGGCCTGGTCATCTGCGTGGCCCTCGCCTTCGCCTGCGACCGGCTCCTGGCCGTGGCGGGCCGCCTCGTCAGCCCCTGGCAACGGAAGGGAGCCATGTGATGGGCATCCAGGAATGGTTCACGGACCCCGACAACTGGAGCGGGGCGGGGTCCATCCCCCAACAGCTCGGCTACCACCTGGGCTACTCCCTGGTGGTGCTGGCCATTGCCTTCGTCATCGCCTTCCCCATCGGGATCGCGGTGGGCCACACGGGACGCGGGGAGGGGGTCGTGGTCGGCATCGCCAACGCCATGCGCGCACTGCCCACCCTCGGCCTGCTGATCCTCATGGTCCAGCTCATGGCGCCGCGCATCCACTCCACGCTCGCCTACGTCATCCCCGCCCTCGTGGTGCTCGTCCTCCTGGCGATCCCCCCGATCCTCGCCGGCACCGTCACCGGGATCCGGGGCATCGACCGGGAGACCACCGACGCGGCGCGCGGCATCGGCTGCACCGACGCCCAGATCATCACCCGCATTGAGGTCCCCTGCGCCATGCCCTCCGTGCTCGCGGGCGTCCGCTCCGCCACCCTCCAGGTGGTCGCCACCGCCACCGTCATGGCCTACGTCTCCCTGCAGGGCCTGGGCCGCTACATCATCGACGGCCGCGCGGTGGGCAACTACGCGGAGATGGCGGGCGGCGCGATCCTCGTGGCGCTCCTCGCCCTCGTCCTCGAACTCCTCTTCTCCTTCGCCCAGGCACGACTCATCTCCCCGGGCCTGTCCCGCCGGGAAACGCGGACCGGTGGGGACCCCGTCCCACTGCCCGCCTGACCACCACCCCCACGACCACACAGAAAGGCACCACCCATGCGCCCCACCCCCCGACTCGCCGTCGGTGCCCTCGCACTCGGCGCGGCCCTCGCGCTCAGCGCCTGCTCCTCCTCCGACCCCATGTCGGAGTCCTCCTCCGGGTCCTCCTCCGACGCGGAGTCAGTGATCATCGGGTCCGCGGACTTCTCCGAGAGCCAGCTGCTCGCCACCATCTACTCCCAGGCCCTCCAGGACAAGGGCGTGGCCGTGGAGGAGAAGCTCAACATCGGCTCCCGTGAGGTCTACATGCAGGCCCTCCAGGACGGCTCCATCGACCTCCTGCCCGAGTACACGGGCTACCTGCTCGCCTACCTCGACCCCGACACCACGATCACCGAGTCCTCGGCGGTGATGGGCGCCCTCGCCGACGCCCTCCCCGAGGGGATCACGGCACTGGACATGTCCGAGGCGGAGGACAAGGACGCGCTGGTCGTCACCTCCGAGCTCGCCCAGGAGCACGGCCTGTCCACCATCTCCGACCTCGAGCCCATCGCCTCGACACTCGTGCTCGGTGGCCCCCCGGAGTGGAAGGACCGCCACGAGGGCGTCCCCGGGCTGAAGGAGGTCTACGGCCTGGAGTTCAAGGACTTCCAGATCCTCGACGCGGGCGGACCTCTCACCCTGGCGGCCCTCCAGGGCGGCCAGATCCAGGTCGGGGACCTCTTCAGCTCCGACCCCTCCATCGCGGAGAACGACTTCGTCACCCTCGAGGACGACAAGTCCCTGTTCCCCTCCGCCAACGTCGTCCCGATCATCCGGGAGTCGAAGGTCTCCGACACCGTCACCTCCACCCTCAACGCCGTCTCCGCGGCGCTGACCACGGACGACCTGCTCACCATGAACGGTCGGGTGAACTCCGGGGACGACATCGAGACCATCGCCCGCGACTGGCTCACCGAGAAGGGCCTGTGAGCGCCGTGGTGCCGTCGCGACGGTGAACGCGGGGCCCT
>NZ_CCXH01000004.1 GCF_000820725.1 Actinomyces polynesiensis
CCCGGGTGCCCATCGGCATCCTCAACGCCTCCGACGAGGAGGGCGCCCGCTTCGGGATCGCCTGCTTCGGCTCCCGCGTCCTCACCGGCGCGCTGCCCGCCCCACGCGCCCTGGCGCGCACCGACGAGGACGGGACCACCCTGCGCGAGGCCCTCGAGGCGGCCGGGAGGGACCCCGACTCCTACGGCGCCGACCCCGGTGCCCGCGCCCTGAGCGCCTCCCACGTCGAGCTCCACGTCGAGCAGGGCTACTGGCTCGCCGACACCCCGCAGGCCGTCGCACTGGCCACCCACATCTGGCCCCACGGCCGGTGGCGCGTGGACGTCGGGGGCGTCCCCGACCACGCCGGCACCACCCCGATGGACCGGCGCCACGACGCCCTCCTGGCCGCACTCGACTTCCCCCGCGACGCCCGCGACGCGGCCCTCGCCCACGGGGCCCGTGCCACCGTGGGGCGCATCGAGGTCCGACCCGGAGGGGTCAACGTCATCCCCGGTCACGTCTCCATGTGGCTGGACGCCCGCGCCCCGTCGGAGGAGCAGCTGGACGCCCTCGTCGCGGACCTCGACCACTGGCACCCCCACCGGGAGTCCCTCACGGGTGCCACGCCCTTCGACGCGGACCTGCGGGCCCGGCTCGGCGGGGCACTGGTCGCGGCGGGCTTCCGGGCCCCCGAACTGGGCACGGCCGCCGGCCACGACGCGGGCATCCTCCAGGAGGACGGACTGCCCACCGCCATGCTCTTCGTGCGCAACCGCACCGGCTCCTCCCACACCCCCGCCGAGTACGCCACCCTCGCCGACTGCGTCCGCGGCGTGCAGGCCCTGGAGGTCTGCCTCGAGGAACTGGCCGGCACCGCCGGGGCTGGTGGAGCGGCCGGCACCCCCGTCACGACCGGCCGCCCGGGTCCCGCGACGCACCGGACGGGGAGCGCCTCATGACCTCCCAGTGCCTGTGGTGCGCGTCCGCCTGGCTCCCCGGGGGGCCCGCGGCCCGCGTGCGGGTGCACATCCGTGGCGAGCGGATCACCCGGGTCGAACCCGGAGTGCCACCGCGACCCGGCGACGAGGTCCGCGAGGGGATGCTCCTGCCCGGGGCGGCCAACTGCCACTCCCACACCTTCCACCGCGCCCTGCGTGGGGCCGGCGTGCCGGGAGGGTCCTTCTGGACCTGGCGCGAGGACATGTACCGGATCGCCGGGCGCCTCACCCCGGAGAGCTACCACGAGCTGGCGCTGGGCGCCTACGCGGAGATGCTCGAGGCGGGCTACACCTCGGTGGGGGAGTTCCACTACCTCCACCACCGCCCCGACGGGACGCCCCACCCGGACCCCAACGTCCATGGGCGAGGCACTCATCAGCGCCGCCGAGGAGACCGGGATCCGTCTGACCCTCCTCGACACCTGCTACCTCTCCTCCGGTTTCGGGGCACCCCTGACCCCCGACCAGCTGCGCTTCGGGGACGGGGACGCCACCGCCTGGGCGGAGCGGGTCGACGCCCTGGCCGCGGCCCACCCGGACCCCGCACACTCGGCGCCCCGCCCGGACCCTGCACACTCGGTGCGCCGGTCGGGCTCCCCCTCCGGCCCGAGGGACGCGG
>NZ_CCXH01000005.1 GCF_000820725.1 Actinomyces polynesiensis
GGCGTCCGCACCGGTCCAGGCGTCCGCATCGGAGCGGCCATCCACTCCGTGCGCGCCGTCCCACCCCGGGACATGGCGATCGTCGCCTCCTGGGCACGTGACCGGGGTGCGCCCCTGCACGTGCACCTCTCCGAGCAGGTCGCCGAGAACGAGGCGTGCCTGGAGGCCCTGGGGGCCACCCCCACAGCCGTCCTCGACGGAACCGGGGCCTGGGAGGCGCACGCCACCGCCGTGCACGCCACCCACCTGGAGGCCAGCGACATCGCCGTGCTCGGCGCCCACCGCGTCACCTGCTGCCTGTGCCCCTCCACCGAGGCCGACCTCGCCGACGGGATCGGCCCGGCCGTGGAACTCGCCGACTCCGGCGCGCCCCTCGCCCTGGGATCGGACCAGAACGTCCTCACCGACCCCTTCGCCGAGATGCGCCGACTCGAGATGGACCAGCGCCTCGCCCGCGGCACCCGCGAGAACTTCGCCCCGGTCGCCCTCGTCGACGCCCTGACCGCGGACGGGCACGCCTGCCTGGGGTGGCCGGAGTCGGGACGCATCCGGGAGGGTGCGCTCGCCGACCTCGTCCACGTCTCCACCGCCTCCGCCGCCGTGGCCGGGGTCCGGCCCGACCGCATCCCCCTCCAGGCCGGGGCCCACGACGTCACCGACGTGTGGGTGGGGGGACGACGCGTGGTGGGGGCCGGACGCCACGTCGGGGTGGAGGCCGCCCCCACGCTGGCCCGCTGCATCGCGGCACTGAGGAGCACCCCATGAGCAGCACACTGGTCACCGGCATCGCCGAACTCGTCACCAACGATCCCGCCCTCGGACGGGGAGTGCTGGGCATCCTCCACGACGCGGCGCTGGTCTGCGAGGACGGGAGGATCACCTGGGTCGGCCCCGCCGACGCCGCCCCCGCCTGCGACCGCGGCATCGACGTGCACGGGCGCGCGGTGCTCCCCGGGTTCGTCGACTCCCACACCCACCTCGTCTTCGACGGTGAGCGCAGCCACGAGTTCGCCGCGCGGATGTCGGGGGAGCCCTACACCGGCGGGGGCATCGACCGCACCGTGCACGCCACCCGCCTGGCCGACGACACCCGCCTGCGACGGGGACTGGCGGCGCGGCTGGCGGAACTGCGCTCCCAGGGCACCACCACCGTCGAGGTCAAGGGTGGCTACGGACTCGACGTCGACCAGGAGGCGCGCCTGCTGCGTCTGGCCCGCGAGGCCACGACGGAGACGACCTTCCTCGGCGGACACGTCATCGCCCCGGAGTACCGCACGCGGCGCGCGGCCTACGTCGACCTCGTCTGCGGGGAGATGCTGGAGGCCTGCCTGCCCCACGCGAAGTGGGTGGACGCCTTCTGCGAACCCGCCTCACCCACCGCCCTGGACGCCGAGGAGGCGCGCGCCGTCCTCGAGGCCGGTGCCGCCCGCGGACTGCGACCACGCGTCCACGGCGCCCAGCTGCGCCAGGGCCCCGGCCCCCGCCTGGCCGTGGAGGTCGGCGCGGCGAGCCTGGACCACACCACCCACCTGGGGGAGGGGGACGTCGACCTCCTGGCGGAGGCCGCGCACGGGGACGGCCCGGTGGTCACCCTGCTGCCCCTCGTCGAGTTCTCCACCCGCCAGCCCTACCCCGATGCGCGCCGACTCCTGGACCGCGGCATCACCGTGGCCCTGGCCAGCGACTGCAACCCGGGCACCAACGCCTCCTCCTCCATGCCACTGGCGATGTCGATCGCGGTGCGCGACATGGGGATGACCCCCCAGGAGGCCCTGTGGGCGGCCACCGCCGGGGGAGCGGCCGCCCTGCGACGCGACGACGTCGGGGTGCTGCGCCCCGGGGCGCGCGCCGACCTGGCGGTGGTGGACGCCCCGACCTTCCTCCACGTCCCGTACCGGGTGGGTGTGCCCCTGGTGCGGGCCCTGGAGACCCGGACCGGCCCCCCGGGCGGCCCCGACGACACGTACCTGTCCCAGCGACCCGAATGGTGAGGATGAGCGAGATGACCAGCACGAGGACCTTGCACGAGGCGGACCACGGGGACGTGGACGCCGCCACGGCGACGGCGGGCGCCCAGCCCTTCCGGGTGCCACCGATCAGCGAATTGCCGCCCGTGCCACCCATGGACCCCACGGTGCGCCGCGCCCCCTCGCGCGGCTTCCGCCTCACCCGCGCCCAGACCCGCGTGGCCCTGGCCAACGCCCTGCGCTACGTCGATCCCTCCCTGCACGAGCAGCTCGCCCCCGAGTTCCTCGACGAGCTCACCCGCTACGGGCGCATCTACGGCTACCGCTTCCGGCCCGCCGAGCCCCTGCACGGGCGCCCCGTGGACGACTACGAGGGCCGCTGCCTGGAGGGCCGCGCCTTCCAGGTGATGATCGACAACAACCTCGACGTCGACGTCGCCCTGTACCCCTATGAGCTGGTCACCTACGGGGAGACCGGGTCCGTGTGCCACGACTGGATGCAGTACCGCCTCATCACCTCCTACCTGAAGGTCATGACCCGCGACCAGACCCTCGTCGTCGCCTCCGGGCACCCCGTGGGACTCTTCCCCTCCCGCCCCGACGCCCCGCGCGTCATCATCACCAACGGCCTCATGGTCGGCCTCTTCGACAACCACGAGGACTGGGAGATCGCCGAGGAGATGGGGGTCGCCAACTACGGGCAGATGACGGCGGGCGGGTGGATGTACATCGGGCCCCAGGGCATCGTGCACGGCACCTACAACACCCTCCTCAACGCCGGACGCCAGTACCTGGGCATCCCCGAGGACCAGGACCTGGCGGGCCGGCTCTTCGTCTCCTCCGGGCTGGGCGGCATGAGCGGCGCCCAACCCAAGGCCATGACCCTGGCGGGGGGCGTGTCGGTCATCGCGGAGGTCGACCCCTCCCGGATCGCGACCCGCCACTCCCAGGGGTGGGTCGACCGGGTGGCGGTGGGCATCCCGGAGGCCTTCGCCCTGGCCGAGGAGGCCCTCGGGGCGCGCAGGGCGCTGTCCATCGCGTACCAGGGCAATGTCGTGGACCTCCTCCAGTACGCGGTGGACCACGACATCCCCATCGACCTGCTCTCCGACCAGTCCTCCTGCCACGACGCCCACTACGGCGGCTACTGCCCCCAGGGCATCACCTTCGAGGAGCGCACGGCCCTGCTGGGGGAGGACCCGAGCCTCTTCGCCAAGCTCGTCGACGAGTCCCTGCGCACCCATGCGGGTCTCGTGCGCGAGCTCGCCGACCGCGGGACCTACTTCTTCGACTACGGAAACTCCTTCCTCAAGGCCTGCTTCGACGCCGGGGTGAGCGACCTGTCCCGCAACGGCACCGACGACAAGGACGGGTTCACCCTGCCCTCCTACGTGGAGGACATCATGGGCCCCCACCTCTTCGACTACGGCTACGGCCCCTTCCGGTGGGTGTGCCTGTCCGGGTCCGAGGAGGACCTGCGCGCCACGGACCGCGCGGCCATGGAGAGCATCGACCCGGACCGGCGCTCCCAGGACCGCGACAACTACAACTGGATCCGCGACGCCGAGGACGCCTACCTCGTGGTGGGCACCAAGGCCCGCATCCTCTACCAGGACATGGAGGGACGCTGCCGCATCGCCCTGCGCTTCAACGAACTCGTCCGCGAGGGCGTGATCGGTCCCGTCATGCTCGGCCGCGACCACCACGACGTCTCCGGCACGGACTCCCCGTTCCGCGAGACCGCCAACATCCGCGACGGCTCCAACGTCATGGCCGACATGGCGGTGCAGTGCTTCGCCGGCAACGCCGCGCGCGGCATGAGCCTGGTGGCCCTGCACAACGGCGGGGGCGTGGGCATCGGCAAGTCCATCAACGGTGGCTTCGGGCTGGTCCTGGACGGGTCGGAGCGGGTGGACGCCGTCATCCGCTCCTCCCTCCTGTGGGACGTCATGGGCGGGGTGGCCAGGAGGTCGTGGGCGCGCAACCCCCATGCCATGGAGGTCGTGGCCGACTTCAACCGGCGCCACGGCGACAGCGCCGCCATCACGGAGCCCTGCCTGGCTGACCCCGGGCTCATCGAGTCCAGCGTCGACCGGGTGCTCGGCTGAGGTGGGGCGGGCGGTGGAGGACACGGAGCGGAAGGGGAGGGACCGATGGTGACGAGGGCGGACGCGGTGGTCGAGCTGGGCGGTGACGCCGACCGGGGCGACCTGGAGCTGGCGGACCTGGTGCGCATCGCGGACGGGGCGGCGGTGGCCGTGCCCGGACCGGTCATGGCGGCGCTCGCGGACGCCCACACCCGCGCGCGGGAGATCCGGGCCCGGGGCGGCGTGTACGGCCAGTCAACCGGGGTGGGAGCCAACAAGGCCGTGGCGGTGGCGGCCGACGAATGGCGCCAGGGCATGCGCCTGCTTCGCAGCCACGCCGCGGGCACGGGCCCCGTGGCCGACGCTCGCACCACGCGCGCCATGCTCGCCATCCGCATCAACCAGCTGTGCCGGGCGGGATCGGGTATCGACCCGGCCGTCGTGGCCGGGATGGTCACCATGCTTGACACCGGGGCCCTGCCCCTCGTGCGGGTCGACTCCGGGGTGGGCACGGCGGACCTGTCGGCCCTGGCCACCGTCGGGCTCACCCTGGCGGGGGAGCGGCCGGCCACCGCACCCCTGGATCCGATCGGCGCAATCTCCTCCGACTCCGCGCTGCCCCTGATGAGTTCCTCCGCCCTCACCCTGGCCGGGACGCTGCTGCAGGTGGCGCGTCTGGAGGAGGTGCTGGACGCCGCGGAGGGGGCCTTCGTCCTCAGCTGCACGGCCCTGCGGGCCAACACCTCCCCGCTGGCGCCGGCGGCGGCCCGTGCCGTGGCCGTGCCCGAGGCCCAGGAGCTGGCCCACCGCCTGCGCGGCGCGCTGCGGGGAGTCCGGTGGGACCCCCACGCCGTCCAGGACTCCTACGGCTTCCGGGCCTACGTGCCCTCCCAGTCCGTGGCGCTGCGGGCAGTGGCGCGCCTGCGCGACCAGGCCCTGGCCCTGTGCTCGACCGCCCAGGAGAACCCACTGTTCACGCCGGAGGGGGTCCTCCACCACGGGGTGTTCCTCCAGGCCGCCCTCGCCCAGGAGCTGTCCTCGACCTGCCGGGCCCTGGCCCAGACGACCACGCTCACGATGTCCCGGATCCGCATGCTCAACGACCCGGTCCACTCCGGGCTGCCCGGTTTCCTCTCCACCGACGAGGCAGGCGCCTCGGGCACGATCATCCTCGAGTACGTCGCCGGATCCGGGGCGGCCATGGTGCTGGGGTCGGTCACCGACCTGGCCTCCCACTCCGTCGTCATCTCCCAGGGCATGGAGGAGGACGCCTCCTTCGTGGGGGAGATGCTCCGGGGGCTCACCCGCGCGGTGGAGGGCATGGAGGTCCTCGTCGCCTGCGAGTTCCTGGAGGCCGTGCGCGCTGCGACTGAGGGGCGGGAGTGGGCACGAGGGCCCGGTCGGGGACCTGTTCGCGGTCGGCGATACCCTCGGGGAGGACACCCGCGACCGGGACCTCCAGGAGGATGTCGACACGGCCCGGGCCCTGGTCACGGCACTGGGGCGGACGATGCGACGGGTGGCCGTCCCCTCGGCGCCATCGGAGCCGACGGCACCGTGAGGGTCCCCGGCCGGGTGTGGCCACCCGCAGAGTGCACGCCAGGACGCGGTGCGCGCTGCCGACACGGTGAGCGTCGTCGGCACGGTGAGCGTCGCCCGGGTGGGTGTGGACCAGACCTCCTCCAGCGCCGCTCAGCCCTGCTCAGCCCTGCGGGGGCGCGACGTGGGCCAGGAGGGTGTCGATGTCGTGGGTGATGCGCCCGGCGACGGCGGACGCCGCCTCGGGGCCACGGCCGTAGGGATCGGGGATCCAGTCCTCGGGCAGGGGGGAGGGCCGCAGGGCGTGGATGCGCGGCGCGAGTTCGGTCCAGGGGAGCGTCCCCTCCGGCCCGAGAGCCGTGGCGGCGGCCGCTGCCTGGCCCAGGGACACCGTGCGCAGGAGCGTCTCGGGGCGCTCCTCGAGGACCCAGGTGAGGTGGTGCTCCTCGAAGACGACCACCAGGTCCGCCCCCGCCAGGATGCGTCCGTTCAGCTGGCGTGCCACGTGCCCGGTGCGGGGGAGGCCGAGGAACTGCGCGCGGGCCGCCATCTCGTCCTCCAGGTCATGGCCGGCCACCGCCATGATGCCGGCGGAGGAGACCGTGACGGGGCTGGAGGGGCCCAACCGGTCGCGCAGGTAGATCTCGGCGAACGCCGAGCGGCAGATGTTCCCGGTGCACACGAAGAGCACCGAGAAGCCGGTGTCCGCCCCGCCCTCGTCCGGGGGAGGTGCCAGCTCCGACCTCCTCAGCCACGACGGCGCCTGGGTCATCGCTGCCTCCCTCCCACGTCCGGACCTCCATCTTCGTGCATCGGAGTCGCGCGTGGACAGTGCCCGGACGCGAGCCGCGATCGGGTGGGACCCAGGTCCCGGGTTCTGGGCGCAGTGCCGACGAGGGCGCCTCCGCGAGCCCTCCCGGGCTCCGGAGTCAGGTCACATGACGGACCCGGACCCGCGAAATGGTGCGGATTCCCTAGGCTGGTGCGCGACATCACGTCCAGAAGAGGAGGCCCCGGATGGCAACCCAGACACACGTCCCCACCGCGCTCGAAGCAGCAGGTGACGTCGTCATCCCTGTAGCCGACGAGCTGGCCGGGCGGTTCCCGCTGCACGCCAACCCGAGCCCCGCCTCCGATGCCGAGTACGACGCCATCATGGAGGACCTCACCTTCGGGCGTGCCTTCACCGACCACATGGCCCACATGCGGTGGACGCCGGACCAGGGCTGGCACGACCGCGCGGTCGTCCCCTACGGGCCGCTGGAGCTGACGCCCGCCGCTGCGGTGCTCCACTACTCCCAGTCGGTGTTCGAGGGCATCAAGGCCTACCGGCACGCGGACGGGTCCATCTGGACGTTCCGTCCCGGCTACAACGCCGCCCGCATCGACCACTCGGCCTGGCGCATGTCCCTGCCCGCGATCGACCGTGAGGACTTCGTCGCCTCCCTGGTCGACTACGTGCGGGCCGACGCCAAGTGGGTGCCGGACAGGCCCGGGTCGAGCCTGTACCTGCGGCCCTTCATGTTCGCCTCGGAGGACTTCCTCGGCGTGCACGCCGCCCACGAGATCGACTACTACGTCATCGGCTCCCCCTCGGGTCCCTACTTCAAGGGCGGCTTCGAGCCGGTGTCCATCTGGGTCGTCAAGGGCTACCACCGGGCCGGCCCCGGCGGGACCGGTACCGCGAAGGCCGGCGGCAACTACGCTGCCTCGCTCCTGCCCCAGATGGAGGCCGCCGAGCGCGGTTTCTCCCAGGTGTGCTTCCTCGACACCTACCAGGAGAAGTACCTCGAGGAACTCGGCGGCATGAACGTCTTCGTCGTCATGGCCGACGGGACCGTGCGCACCCCCGAGCTGACCGGCGTCATCCTCGAGGGCGGCACCCGCTCCGCGATCTGCCGCATGCTGCGCTCCCAGGGCACTGAGGTCCGTGAGGAACCCATCGCCCTGGACGAACTGGTCGAGGGCATCCGGTCCGGCGACGTCGCCGAGGTCTTCGCCTGCGGCACGGCCGCGGTCGTGACCCCCATCGGCCGCCTCGCCGGGGACGACTTCGACGTGCAGGTGCCCACCGGGCCCGTCACCGAGAAGGCCTACCACGACCTGACCGACATCCAGATGGGGCGCGTCCCCGATCCCTTCGGTTGGACCTACCGCATCCTCTGAGGCCATCTGCGTCGGGGGAGCGGTGAGGGGCCCGGAGCCACACGGCTCCGGGCCCCCTCCGTGTCCGGCACACGGGGTCGGTGGGCAGGGGATGGAGGGCGCGTGATCCCGGAGACCGCGCCCCTCCGCGTCCCCGGCCGTCAGCGGTGGCGGGGGACTACCCGACCTGTTCGGCCTGCTCGGTGCCGTCCGCCGGCCCGTCCGCGGTCGGTCGGGCGGGCCCGGTCGGTCCTGTTCCCGTCGGGCGCGCCCGGTGGGCCAGGCGGACCCGGAGCAGGGGGTCGAGGTCGTCGAGGGCGACCTGGACCCGCGTGTAGACGCGCGGGTCCAGGATGGCCGTCCCGTCGAACGCGGCTGAGCTGACGAAGATGCCGGCCGGCGCCACGAAGGCCTGGAGGAACGCGAAGAGGGGGCGCAGCTCCTGGTCGACCATGAGGGAATGACGGTCGGATCCGCCCGTGGCCATGAGCAGCGTCGGGGTGCCCGCCACGCCGTACTGGTCCAGGAGGTCCACGAAGTGCTTGAAGATCCCCGGGTAGGAACCCCGGAACACGGGCACGGCCACCACCAGCAGGTCAGCCGCCTCGACGGCTCGCAACGCCGCCTCGGCAGCGGGGCCCACCTCCTCGCGTCCGGTGGCGGAGGTCAGGTCGGTCCCGATCCGGTACACGTCGACGTGGGTGACGTGGGTGGGGAAGCGCTGTGCCGCCTCGTCAGCGGCGAGCTGTGCCAGTGAGGCCGTCCTGGACCTCCCCGAGGGGGATCCGTTGAGGACCACGACCTCGAGGTGCTCCGTGTGGGTGCCCGTGTCCTCTCCCGCGCCGAGGACGCCTCCGCCCGGGAGCTGCTCCACGTCGCTCATCGGGTGGCCTCCCCGGTGTCCGCGAGGGCGGTCGCACCGCCGGACGGTGCTGCGGGACCCGCACCGAACTCGCGACGCAGGACGGGCGCGACCTCGGTTCCCAGCAGCTCGATGGCCTCCAGGTGGTCGCGCTGGGGGACTCCACCGAAGCCCATCTGGAACATGATGCGGTCGATGCCGTAGACCTCGTGGTAGCGCATGACCTTGTCGATGACCTCCTGGGGTGAGCCCACCACCGGCATGCCCCCGGGCCCCGCCTGGGCGTCGAAGGCCCGGCGCGGGATGTCGAACCCGACACCGCGCTGGTGGTTGTTCTCACGCATGCCGCGCGAGAAGTGGGGGTACATGGTGTCCCGGGCGGACTGACTGGTGCGCCCCACGAAGCCGTGCACGCTGGCGCCCACGCGCAGCTGGTCCTGGGGCACGCCCGCCTGCTCGGCGGCGGCCCGGTAGTACTGGGACATGACCTCCTGGGCGCCCAGTGGACCCACCAGGAAGGCGATGACCATCGGGATGCCCGCCCGTCCAGCGTGGACGGCGGAGGCGGGTGACCCACCCACCGCCCGCCACACGGGCAGGGGGTCCTGGAGGGCGCGAGGAGCGATGTCGGCACGGTCCAGGGCAGGTCGGGTAGTGCCGGACCAGGAGATCGGGTTGGTGGAGCGGATCCGCAGGAGGAGGTCGAGCTTCTCCTCGAAGAGGGTGTCGTAGTCCTCCAGGGAGTACCCGAACAGGGGGAAGGACTCCGTGTAGGAGCCGCGTCCCGCCATCACCTCCGCGCGTCCCCCGGAGACCTGGTCCAGGGTGGCGAACTGCTCGTAGACGCGCACGGGGTCATCGCTGGACAGGACCGTGACGGCGCTGGTCAGGCGGATGCGTTCGGTGGTCGTGGCCGCTGCGGCCAGGAGCACCTGGGGGGCGGAGGCGATGAAGTCCCCGCGGTGGTGCTCCCCGATGCCGAAGACGTCCAGGCCCACCTGGTCCGCCACCCTCGCCTGCTCCAGGGTCTCCGCGACACGCTGGCGGGTGCTGGGCGCCCGCCCAGTGGCCGGGTCCGTGGTGACCTCACCGAATGTGAGGACTCCGATCTCCATCATGAATCCTGCTCCGTCCGAAGTGACTGGTCGTTCGTGCTGCGTGCCCCCACCGGGGCGACGGGGTCCGGCTCGGGTGGTCGTGCGGCGCCCGGCGTCCCTCCGGTGGTGAGGCCGCCCCGGGCCCACGCGGGGAGGATCTCGCGCCCACCGAGGGGTTCCTCCTGCGGTTTGCCGCCTTCTCCCGTGGACTCGAGGAGTTGGTGGCCCCAGTCCGTGAGGGCGTCCAGGACGGGGAGCAGTGCGCCTCCGACCTCCGTCAGCCGGTACCGGACCAGTGGGGGATGCCCGTCGGTGACGGAACGGCTGACGAGCCCGTCGGACTCGAGCTCGCGGAGGCGGCGGGCCAGGACCTGGTCCGAGACGCCTCCCACATGGCGGGCGATCTCCGCGAACCCCTGGCAGCCGGCCCCCAGTGCCTGGACCACGCGACCGCTCCAGCGGCGGCCGACGACGTCCATCGCCGCCACGAAGGAGGGACAGGCGCTGCCCGCATCCCCTGCGGGCGGCCGGGAGGGGTGCGTCGACTCTTCTGTACTCACAAAAGGTGAGTATCTACCGAAATGAGAGTGTCCACAACAGGGATGGGTGTGATCCGCGCAATGGCAGTGAGGCGGTGGAGGAGCTGGTGGTGGGGGAGCCGGGGAGGGTGTGGTTGCGGCGCGTGGGTGACGGTGACGGGGCCCTGACCGGCGTCGGTTCACCTGCGCGAGGCCGCCAGGGCCGCGGCGCGGGACAGGCCGCCGTGCTCCAGGCCGGCCAGGGTGGACCGGTCCTCCCACACCTCCTCGCCCCAGCGGGTGACCCGCACCCGCAGGTCCCCACTGAGGTGCTCGATGGCACCGGGGACGGCGCGACGCTGCCCGACCAACGGGACGGGGAGGACATGGGCATCGCCCAGCGGTGCATGTGCGTCGACCGTGACCGCCCAGCCGCGTGAACGGCCACGCAGGTGCCAGTGCTCGTCATCGACCTCCGCCCGCACGGGTGAGGTCACGGGGTTGCCCAGACGCAGCACGCGGCCGTCGGGCAGGCGCACCACGAGTGCGGTGACCTCGGTGTGCAGCGGACCCGCCACCACCTCACCCCCGGCGAATGCCACGCAGGCCGACGGGTCGGCGAAGCCCTGGGCCTGCCCCCACCACCAGGAGTCGGGGAACCCCGCCTTCCCCCAGTTCTTCTCCCCGTAGAGCTGGGCACCTTGGAGTTCCCGACGCTGTCCGCCCATCTCGGCAGTTCCCGAGGCACGCCCACCGAGGAGCCAGGGATGCCAGTACTGGTTGAGGCCGGGCAGCGACTGGAACCAGCTCGACCCACCGAAGGGTCGTCGGGCCGGCCAGCGCGTGGGACGGTCGAGACGGAGGTCGAGACGGGCATCCTCGCCCAGGTCGACCACCAGACGTCGGTCCGTGCCGAGGAAGGTCGCCCCCGTCCCTGCGACGCGTGTCCCAGGCCCCGCGGCGCGTGTTCCGGGCCCTGCGGCACGGGCACCGAGTCCGTCGGGCCGGGCGCTGGCCACGGGCAGGATCATCTCGCGCCAGAAGCCGTCGGAGTTCCCCACTCCCACCAGCGCCCACCGACCCGTCGCGTCGGTCTGGACCCCGATGAGGGCGATGAGGACACGCCCGGACCGCGGGTCCGTCACGCGCCAGTAGTAGCCCTCCATGGCGACGCCGTGGGCCCGCTCGGGGTGCCCGAAGGGGAGGTCGGCGCCCGAGGACCGATAGGCCGACGTACGGGCAGGTGCGGTCGGCTCGTGCACACGGCGCGTGGGAGGTGCCATGTCCGCGATCCTCGCACGGGGCGGTGCCCGGCGCCCGGCGTTGGGGCGTGCATCCTCCCCCGTGGCAGCCGCGTCGCCCTCGTCCTCGACCCTCCCCGGAGCGGGACGTAGGGTGGGCCTGATGTTCGCCGGACGAGGATGGGACCGCATGAAGAGGCTTCCGGTCATCGTGCTGTCATGGGGATCGGTCCTCGGACTGGCGCTGGTCATGCTCTGCGTCGGACGCGGGGTGGACCGCATCATCGCCGGCCGGGGACTCGGGGGCGTGGAACTCGGGATCGCCCTCCTCGGGGTGGTCGCCTCCGGGGTGTGCGCGTGGGGGGCCTCCCTCCTCTCCGGGAGGGGGCTCGCTCCCCAGGAGAGGGAGCTGCGGCACCGCGTGCTGCGACAGGTCTTCGCCCTGGGCGCGTCTGAGCGCACCCGGGAACGCACCGGCCGCATCGTGTCCACCGCCACCGACGGGGTCGAGCGCGCAGCCGGGTACCGGGCGACGTTCATCGCCCCGATGATCGCCTCACTGGCCACACCCGCCCTCGTCCTCGTCATCGTCGCGATCGCCGTCGACCCCCTCAGTGCAGGCCTGCTCGCCATCTCCATCCCCCTGGTCCCCCTGTGCATCGGGTCCTTCCAGATGGCCTTCCGGAGCGTCTCCGGGCGGTACCGCGCCTCCTCCCGGGCGCTCGCGGCGCAGGAACTGGACGCCATCCAGGGCCTGTCGACCCTGGCACTCCTCAACGCCGGGAGCTCCATGGGGCGCCGCCTGGCGCGGGCGAGCGAGGACGTGCGCCGCAGCGTCATGCGGCTCCTCGCCGGCAACCAGCTCGTGCTCCTGGTGGTCGACGCCGTCTTCTCCCTGGCCATGGTCACCGCCGCCGTGGTCCTGGCCCTGTGGCGGATCCGCGACGGGGCGATCACGCCGGGACAGGGCATCGCCTTGGTCCTGATGTCCTCCCTGATGCTCGACCCCCTGGACCGCATCGGGCAGTTCTTCTACATCGGGATGGGAGGGATCGCGGCCGGGAAGGAGATCCGCGCGTTCTGCCCGGAGGTGCCCGACGTCGTCGACGCCCCCGGCGTGCACTGGCCGGGCGATGGGTCTCACCCGACGGATCGGGACGCCGTGGGCGGCGCCGGTGAATCCGTGCGCCTGGAGGACGTGCACTTCAGCTACGACGGCACGACACCCGTGCTGGACGGCGTGGACCTCGACCTCGAGGCCGGTGAGCACCTGGTGCTCACCGGTGCCTCCGGGGCGGGCAAGACCACCATCGCCGCCCTCGTCCAGGCCGACCTGCGTCCCGACTCCGGGCGGGTGCTGATCGGGGGCCACGACCTGCGCGAGGTCCCCCTGGAGTGGACGCGCGCGCAGGTCGGCACCGTCGCGCAGCACACCTACCTGTTCACCGGCACCCTCCGCGACAACCTCCTCCTGGCCGATCCCTCCGCCGATGACCAGCGCCTGCTCGACGCCCTGCGGCGCGCCCACCTCGGTGACCTCCTGGACCGCCTGTCGGCCGGACTGGACACACCCGTGGGGGAGCGGGGCCTGGGGCTCTCGGGAGGGGAGGCGCAGCGTGTCTCCATCGCCCGGGCGCTCCTCAAGGACGCGCCGGTGCTGGTCCTCGACGAACCCACCGCCCACGTGGACCTCGGCTCCGAGCGGGCCGTCCTCGCCGCCGTGCGGGAGGCGACGGTCGGGCGCACGACCCTGACGATCTCCCACCGCGCCGCCACCATCGAGGACGCCCCCGCACGCGCGGAGCTGCGCG
>NZ_CCXH01000006.1 GCF_000820725.1 Actinomyces polynesiensis
CGACGGCCGCGTCACCCGCACCGTGAGCCGCACCGCCGCCGGCACCGTGACCCGCACCGCCGCCGGCACCGAGGAGGAGCGATGAGCCGCGCTGATGGCGGTGCCGAACACGTGGCCGGTGCCTGCGCCGGTGACCACCCGGACATCCGGGTCGATGACCACGCCACCGACCGGGCCGATGACCGCCCCGCCCTCGCACGCACCCTCCTGCGTGTCGCACGACCCGTCCTGCCGCCCCTGGGCATCTCCGCACTGTGCCGGACGGTCGCCCTGGGCCTGGGGATCGCCCTGTTCGCCGTGGGCGGGTGGGCCGTGGGCTCCTGGGCGGAGGCGACCCGGGCCGGGGTGGCACCGTCGTGGAGCCTGGCGCGCGTGGCCTGGACCCTGGTCGCCCTGGCGCTCGCCAAGGCCCTGGCCCGCTACCTCGAGCAGTTCAGCGGGCACTGGGTGGCGTTCCGCTCCCTGGCCCTGCTGCGCATGTACTTCTACGACCGCCTCGAACCCCAGGCCCCGGCCGTGACGGAGGGCGCCGACTCCGGGGACCTCCTCTCCCGCGTCACCAAGGACGTCGACCGCATCGAGGTCTTCTTCGCCCACACCCTGGCCCCCGCCCTCACCGCGGTCCTCGTGCCCGCGGGCGCTCTCGTCTACCTCGGGATGGCCGTGTCCTGGTGGTCGGGCCTGGTGCTGTTCCCCTTCCTCGTCCTCGTCGGAGCCGTCATCCCCCGCATCGGCGCGCGGGACACCGACCGCGCCGCGCGCGCGATCCGCCAGGACCGCGGCGAGCTCGCCCAGTCCGTCACCGACTCCGTCCAGGGGGTGCGCGAGGTCCTCTCCTTCGGGGCGCAGTCGCGGCGCACGGCCGGGATGGAGGCCATCGAGGAGCGGATCGGTGCCGCCCAGGACACCACCGCGCGCGTGCTGGCCACCCGACGCGGGCTCAACCAGACGGTGGTGGCGGGCTCCCTCGTCGCCATGGTGGCACTCCTCGCCACCCTCGCCGCGAGCGGGGGGATCGACCTCGCCCAGGTCGGGCTCGCCCTGGGCGTCGCCCTGGGTGCCTTCGCCCCGGTGACCGCGGTGGAGGACTTCCAGGCCGACCTCGATCAGTCCTTCGCCTCCGCGCGGCGGGTCCTGGAGATGACCGAACGCGAACCCCTCGTCACGGACCCGGCCACCCCGCTGGACTCCGACGGAGGGGGCGACGTCGTCCTCGAGCACGTCGACTTCGCCTACCCGCGGCGTGCCGACTCGCCGGTGGGACGCCAACAGGTCCTCCACGGGATCGACGCCGTCTTCCCCGCGGGGAAGGTGACCGCCGTGGTCGGTGCCTCCGGGTCGGGGAAGTCCACCCTCGCCGCCATGGTGGAGCGCATGTGGGACGTCGACGCCGGTGCGGTGCGCATCGGTGGGGTCGACGTCCGCGACCTCACCCGCCACCGGCTGCGTGAACTGGTCGCGCTGGCCCCCCAGCGCCCCTACGTCTTCAACGACAGCGTCCGGGCGAACCTGCTGCTCGCCGCACCCGACGCGACCCCGGCCGACCTGGAGGAGGTGTGCGCCCGGGTCGGGTTGGGCGAATGGCTCTCGCGTGAACCGGAGGGCCTGGACACCCAGGTCGGTGAGATGGGGGAGCGCCTCTCCGGAGGGCAGCGACAGCGCCTGGCCCTGGCGCGGGCCCTGCTGCGCAGGGCGCCCGTGACGATCCTCGACGAGGCCACCTCCCAGCTCGACCACGACACGGAGGCACAGGTCCTCGCCGGCATCCGTGAGGCGACGGGCGGACGCACCCTCGTCGTCATCGCGCACCGGATCTCCACCGTCGTCGACGCGGACCGCATCGTCGTCCTCGACCGGGGCCGCGTGGTCGAGGGCGGCACCCACGAGGAACTGCTGGCCGCCGGCGGCGCACTCGCGACCCTGGTCGCCCGCGAGCAGCGCGTCTGAGGTCGCGCCCCGGCGCGCCCCCATCCCGGGCTGGCGCGCGCACCTCTCGTGTAGCATCGGCGCAACCCCGGTGCGACGTGGATCACATCCGCCGCCCCGAGGGTCCCCACGATCTAGGGAGGCGGCGTGGCTCGGGTACTGGTGGCATGGGCCGACGACACCTCGACGAACCTGGGGCTGCGCGCTCTCGCGCAGGGCGCCTCCGCCCTCGTCTCGGCGGCCCTCCCCGGCGCGGAGGTGGTCCTCCAGGACTACGGGCACGGGCCTGCCCCCACGAACATCGGCGTGCCACGCACCCTGGCGCGTGAGGCCGTGGGGGGCGGACACGGACTGGCACAGTGGGTGCGCGGGTTCGACCTCGTCCTCGACATGCGTGGCGGTGACTCCTTCACCGACATCTACGGCCTCACCCGCCTCACCCAGCAGTGTGCCTTCGCCGAGTTCGTGCACCACCTCGGCGTCCCCCTCGTCCTCGGCCCCCAGACGCTGGGCCCCTTCACCACCCGACGCGGGCACCTCCTGGGTGCGCGCGGTCTGCGCCTGGCGCGCCTCGTCATGGCGCGCGACCCGGCCTCCGCCGCCGTGGCCGCACGCATGGGGCGTCCCGTGGACGTGCGGGCCACGGACGTGGTGTTCGCCCTCCCCGTCCCCGCCCCCAGTGGCGACCTGGACGTGGTTCTCAATGTCTCGGGCCTGCTGTGGGGCGCCGACGACCACGTCTCCGCGCGGGGCTACCGCGCCGAGGTGGAGGAGTTGATCCACGGCCTGCGCGGACAGGGACGCGAGGTGACCCTCCTCGCGCACGTGCTCGACTCCTCCTCGCCCGACAACGACGTCCCCGTCGTGCGTGAGCTGGCGCAGCGCCACGACCTCCCCGCCGTCGTGCCCGAGGACCTCGGGGAGGTCCGCGCACTGCTGCGGGGTGCCCGGGTCGTCGTCGGGTCACGGATGCACGCCTGCCTCAACGCCCTCTCGGTCGGCACACCCTGCGTGGCGATGGCCTACTCGCGCAAGTTCGCGCCGCTCTTCGCAGACCTCGGCTGGGACCGTGTCGTGGACCTGCGGGTGGCCGGCGTCGCGGAACGCGTCTTCGCCCTCGTCGACGAGGCGTCGAGGGCACCGGCGCAGGCACAGGCCGCAACCGCACGAGGACGCGCCGAGGCGCTGCTCGGCGACGCGGTCACCGCCCTGCGCGGGGTCCTGTGACGCCGCCGGGGGAGGGGCCCGGCGGGCCCGGGGGGACGGGGCCGCAGGAGGGAGGCGGCCCGGGTGACGGCATGGGGCGGCGCGCGGTGCGCGGCGCGGTGGTCACCGTGTCGGCCCAGGGACTGAAGATGGTCATCCAGTTCCTCTCCGTCGTCATCCTCGCCCGCCTGCTCACCCCCCAGGACTACGGGTTGGTCGCCATGGTGATGGCCGTCATCGGCGTGGCCGACATCTTCCGGGACTTCGGCCTCTCCTCCTCCGCCATCCAGGCCCCCACCCTCAGTCGCGACGAGCAGGTGAACCTCTTCTGGATCAACACCCTCCTGGGACTCACACTGGCAGTCATCGCCGTCGCCTCCGCGCCGTTGGTGGCCCTGCTGTACCAGCACCCCGAACTGCGCGTCATCACGATGGCGCTCGCGGTCAACTTCCTCATCAACGGCATGTCGACCCAGTACCGTGCGGACCTCAACCGTCGCCTCCTCTTCAGGCGCCTCGCCCTGGCCGACGTCCTGGGGCCCGCCTGCGGACTCGCCCTCGCCACCGTGCTGGCCCTGGCAGGCGTGGGCTTCTGGGCGCTGGTCGCCCAACAGGTCATGCAGGCCACCGTCGTCCTGGTGGTGCTGGGCCTGGGGGCCCGGTGGCTGCCGGGGCGGTACCGGCGCGGGGTCCCCGTCAGGCGCTTCCTGTCCTTCGGGGTGCGTCTGGTGGGCTCGCAACTCATCGCCTACATCGGGAGCAACATCGACACCGTCATGCTCGGGCTGCGGTCGACGGCGGGTGCCCTGGGCGTCTACAACCGCACGTACCAACTGGTCATGACCCCGGTCGGGCAGATCAGGGGTCCCCTCAACACCGTGGCGATCCCGGTCCTGTCGAGGATGCAGGACCAGGACGAGCGGTTCCAGTCCACCGTCGCGCGCGGGCAGGTCGCCATGGGGTACACGCTGGTGGCGGGCCTGGCGGTGATGGCCGGCGCCGCGGCACCTCTGGTGTCGGTGGTCCTGGGGGAGGCGTGGCTGCAGGCCATCCCCGTCCTGCGCCTCCTCGCCATCGGCGCCGGACTGCAGACCCTGGCCTATGTCGGCTACTGGGTCTACGTCACCAAGGGCCTGGTCGACCACCTCTTCCACTACACGTTCATCTCCACGGGGATCCGGGTGGTGATGGTGGTCATCGGGTCGGGTTTCGGTCTGGTGGGGGTGGCCGCCGCCATGGCCGTGGCCCCCGCCGTGGCGTGGCCACTGTCGATCTGGTGGCTCTCTCGCCGCGCCGCCATCCCGGTGCGGCGGCTGTGGGCCGGGGGCGTGCGGGTGCTCCTGTTCGGTGCGGTGGTGGGGGTCGCCGCCCATACGGGGGTGGTCCTGGTCGCCCGCCTGCCGTGGTCCTGGGCGGGTGGACCCTGGCCCCAGTTGGTGCTGGCACTCCTGTGCGCGACGCTCACCTTCGTGACGGCAGCGACGTTGGTGCGGCCCTTCCGCACCGATGTCCGGGAAGTCCTGGCGTTGGTGCGGATCGGCCTGCGGCGATGAGGGCGGAGATGCCCCGTGCCGGTGGGTCCGCCGTTCCCGGGACGCTGGGACCGCCCGCACCGGGACCGCCCGCACCGGGACCGCTGCCCCGATCCGCCCCGCCCCGCAGCGGATGGTGGCCCCACGCCTCGCCCCCGGTGATTCCCCGGTGATTCCCCGGTGGGTCGGCCCGCGGCGGGTCAGGGTCTCCCGGTGCGGGTGGAGGTGCGGTCCCCGCGCGCCCGGCGCGCCGCCCTCGTCCGTCGGGCCGTCCCGCGCGCCTCGCGCCAGGCCTGTCGCGGGTGGCGGAGGGCCCACCCCCACCGCACCAGACCCTCCAGGTGCGGCACGCGTGCGCCCGCCAGCCTCTTGCCCCACCGGCGTGGCCCGACCATCCGTCTGCGCCTGACCTGGAAGGGCTGCGTCCTCTGGACGGACCCGTCGTCGAGGTCGTGGTCGAACAGGACGAGGACGCCCTCGTCCCTGGCGAGTCGGATGGCCTCCAGACCCCGCGAGGTGCGGGCGATGACGACCGAGCGTCCCTCCGCGTCGTCGAACACGGGGAAGCCCTGGGCGTCGCTGGTCCAGAAGTCGCCGACGGCGATGTCCGCGAAGAGGCCGAGCCCGTCCGGGCAGGTCTTGCACGCGGACTGGAGCCGCTTGCCCAGCGTGCCGCCCAAGGACTCCTCGTACCCCAGGCGGGCGGACACCCCGCGGGTGGAGACCGCCTCGAACTCCCCGGGCCAACCCCGCCCGCGGTAGCGCACGGAGACGAGGTCCCCGGCGTCGATGCCCCCGTTCGCGACGAGGTCGCTGGTGGCGAACTGGCTGGGGGTGCCCGCACAGAAGAAGGAGATGAGCAGGGGCGGTCCCGCAGTCTCCGCGGTGGCGCGGGTGGCGCTGTTGGCGCCGGTGGCGCGGGTGGCGCCTGAGGTGTCGGGGCTTGCGGGGTGGGCGACGCCTGTGTCCGTGCCGCCGGGGTGGCCGCCACCGTCCGTGTTCGCGCTGCCGGGGTGGTCGGGTGCCTCCCCGTCGCGGACCCCGCGGTCCTCCCCGTCGCGGACCCCGCGGTTCCACTGGCGCACCGCGCAGGTCTCGCAGGGCTTGCCCACCAGGACGTCCGGGGCCCCGACCTCGTCGGCCAGTGCGGCAACCCCCACCGGTGCGTAGCGGGAGCCCGCCGCGGACAGGACCGAGCGGGGATCACCCAGGGTGACGGGCACGGTGCGCGAGGGCTGCGTGCCGGAGGCGGTGGCGCAGGCGACGCGACGGGCGCCCCGCTCTCGAGCATCCACTGCGACAGGGCGGTGATCACCCCGCCGCTGCTGCCCTCGAAGCGTGTCACCGGGTCGCTGGCCCACCCCACGAAGGCTGCGAGGTGGGGACCGAGCACCGGATCGGTCCGGGAGCCGGCCGGGGGCCGGAGCACCTGGGTGACGCCGGGACAGGCGGAACGGAACGCCCCGGCCCGGCCCGCCGCGACCGGCCCGGCAGCGGGGTCGACCACGGGACGGAGGAAGCCCGCCTCATCCAGGTCCATGTGGACCGACCCGGGGAACACGGCGGCGCACAGCCCGCACCCCGTGCAGTTCCCGTCGTCCACGACGGGCGCGATGAGATCGGCGGGGGAGGCAGCACCCGCTGCGCCGCCCCTCGTCCCGCCCGCCGCGCCGCCGCCATCCCGTGGCGCGTCCGGACCCGGGCCCCTCCGGGGGCGCGTGCCCCTGCGGAGGCCCATCACGCGACCCGCGCGTACTGCTC
>NZ_CCXH01000007.1 GCF_000820725.1 Actinomyces polynesiensis
GGGGGAGCGCAGCACACGCCCGGCCACGGCCCGCGCGAGGCCCACCACCGCCCGGCCCGTGCCCCCCAGGAGGAGGCCCACCCTGGCCGCCGCGCGCCGGGGACCGGGCGGGGTGTCGAGCAGGGTGACGACGGAGTGGGTGGCGCCCGTGTGGCGCGCCCGGGCCAGCACCCAGGTGCGTGTGCTGCGTGAGGCGGGCACGAGGTCGTGGATCGCGGCCTCGCGGCAGAACACGATCCTGCCGCCCGCCCGTGCCAGCTGGCGGGTGAAGAGGGTGTCCTCCCCGCCGTGGGTGCCCAGACGGGGGTCGAAGCGCAGGCCCGCCGCACGCACCTGGTCCATGTCCAGCAGGAGGTTCCCCGAGGGGGCGGCGGGCAGCGCGGTGCCCGTGGGAGGTCGACGCCGGTCGAAGAAGCCGCCCGCGACCACGAAGGGGGGAGGGGGTGACTCGTAGCTGGCCAGCACGCTGCCGGCCACCGCGGCGGGGCGGCCGGTGGTCCTCCCAGGCGCCGACCATCCCCTCCAGCCGATCCCTGCGCGGGCTCCTCGTCATCGTCGATGAACACGAGGAGGCGGGAGTCGCGTGACTCCTCCAGGCACCGCTGGCGGGCGGCGGCGATCCCGGGCGTGGCCTCCAGGCGGTAGTCCAGGTGTGGGTGCCCGGCGGCCAGCTCCTCCACCAGGGCGCGCGCACTGCCCGCGGGGTCGTTGTCGACCACCAGGACGCGGGCGCGTGCCCCGCCCCGGGCGCTGAGGAGCTCCGCCTGGCGCAGGACGGCCGGCAGGCCGCGCGCGAGGGTCCCGGGCCTCCGGTAGGTCAGGATTCCCACGGTGAGGGCCGGTGGCTCGGGGACGGGGGGCATCACGACCTCCTCGGTGTCGGTCCGCACGGGTCGGGTGCGGACAGCCTATGTGGTCTGCGTCAAGCCTGCCCGGACACGGGTGCGCCGCAGGGTGGCGCAGCCACCCGGTGGACATCACTGACACGGGCGTGTCGTGGTCCCGGCGTGGACTTTTCCGTCCCGTCGGATATGCTCGACTCCCACAAGTGTTTCAGACTCTGAAAGTTTCAGGAACTGAAATGGCGGAATCGGATCCGAGGTCGCTCCGACCGGCACCTGCAGGTCACCGACGCGGAGGTTCTCAGGAGGGGACAGCACATGGCACAGGGCAGTGGCGGTGTCACCGCGCGTGGGCGACGGTCCCGACGTGTTCCGGGCGGACCACTGAAGGTGGCACTGATCGGGACCCGCGGCGTCCCCGCCAACTACGGCGGGTTCGAGACGGCGGTCGAGGAGGTCGGGCGTCGCCTGGTCGAGCGGGGGCACGAGGTCCTCGTCTTCTGCCGCTCGGGGACGTCCCAGGGGAGCTCCCACCCCACTGAGTACCTCGGGATGAAACTCGTGACGCTGCCCGCCCTGCGCAAGCGGTCCCTGGAGACCCTCAGCCACACCCTGCTCTCCGTCCTGCACGGTCCCCTGGGGGACACGGATGCGGCCATCGTCTTCAACGCGGCCAACTCGCCACTGATCCCCGTGCTGCGGGCGCGCGGCATCCCCTGCGCCACCCACGTCGACGGCCTGGAGTGGAAGCGTGCGAAGTGGGGCACCGTCGGGCGCCAGTACTACCGCAACGCCGAGTCGATCGCGGTGCGTCTCTCCGATGCCCTCATCGCCGACGCCCACGGGATCGCCGACTACTACCGCACCGAGTTCGGGGCACCCACCCGCCTCATCGCCTACGGCGCCCCCGTCAACGAGCACCCGGTCGGCAACCGCCTCCACGAGGTCGGTGCCGCGCCCGGACGCTACCACCTGGCGGTGGCGCGCTTCGAGCCGGAGAACCAGGTCCTCGAGGTCGTCAGCGGGTACTCGCGCAGCGGCTCGCGGCTGCCACTCATGGTGGTCGGCTCCGCCCCCTACTCGGCGCGCTACACCCGCGAGGTCCGCAACAACGCCGATGCGCGGGTGAGGTTCCTGGGGGGCGTGTGGGACCAGGAACTCCTCGACCAGCTCTACGGCAACGCCAGCTCCTACCTGCACGGACACTCAGTGGGGGGCACCAACCCCTCCCTCCTGCGGGCCGCCGGCGCGGGTGCCTCCGTGATCGCCTACGACGTGCCCTTCAACCGGGAGGTCGTGGGGAAGAACGGCCTGTACTTCCGCACCAGGGACGACGTCTCCTGGGCGCTGGCCACCGTCGAGTCCGACCCCGAGGCGGCCCGCGCCCGGGGCAACGCGCTGCGCGACGACATCGTGCGCTACTCCTGGGACGGCGTGGCCGATGAGTACGAGCAGCTCCTGCGCGACCTCGCCGAGTCCGGACCCACCCCCCTGTCCTCCCACCCTTCGGGCCTGCGCAGGAGGAGTGCGTCTCCGGCGGGAGTGGGGCGGTGAGGGGGGTCCGGTTCGCCCTGGTGGTCGTCAACTACGGCTCCCACGCCCTCGTCGCCGCGAACCTCCCGCGCAGGGCCGCCGACGAGGCCGGGGCGAAGGTCTTCCTCGTCGACAACCTCTCGACCGAGGGGGAGCGGCGCGCCGTGGCCGAGCTGTGCGCCCAGCGGGGCTGGGTGATGCTCCCGCAGGAGGGCAACCCCGGGTTCGCCGCAGGGGTCAACCGCGGGGTGAGGGCAGCGATCGCCGAGGGGTTCGAGGTGTTCGTGACCCTGAACCCCGACGCCACCGCCGACGCCCTCACGCTGGCGGCGCTCGCCCGGGGTGTCCGCGAGGACCCACTGACGGTGGCCTCGCCGCTGGTGGTGAGGTCGAGCGGCGGGTACGACTTCCGTGGCTCCACGGTGAGCCTGCGCAGTGGGCGGATCCGCACCGGGTGGGTCCCCGGCGACGACGACGAGGAGTGGAAGAACTGGCTGACCGGGGCCTGCCTGGCGTTCTCCCGGGACACCTTCGAGGTCCTCGGCGGCCTGGACCCGCGCTACTTCCTGTACTGGGAGGACGTCGACTTCTCCCGCCGCGCCGTCGAGGCCGGGCGACGCCTGGTCCTGCGCGAGGACCTCTGCGTCCTCCACGACGAGGGCGGGACACACACCGCCGCCGGGTCGAGGGCGAAGTCGAGCACGTACTACTACCACAACTGCAGGAATCGGCTGCTCTTCGGCAGCCGCTTCCACCGAGGAACCTGGGGGGGATGGCTGATGAGCACACCTGAGCAGACCTGGAGGATCTGGACGAGGGGCGGTCGACGCCAACTCCTGACCAGCCCGGGAGGAGCGGTGGCCGCCGTGCGGGGGAGCATCGACG
>NZ_CCXH01000008.1 GCF_000820725.1 Actinomyces polynesiensis
GGACACGCACCGCCCGACGTGCAGGAGTCGCGCACGGGCGTGGCAGGACCCAGGCGGTCGGGGCACCAGGCGCCGGGACCCGTCCTGCCGCGCCGAGTCCGGACCCGCACGACGGTCCCCGCCAGCCGCCCGTCCCGGAGGGGAGGCTCGGTGGGCGCACGATCCTGGTCGCCCACCCCAGCGCCGCCCTCTACGGCTCCGACCGCGTCCTTCTCGAGTCCGTCAGCGCCCTGTGCGGTGCCGGCGCCCGCGTCGTCGTGGTGCTCCCCGGCGACGGACCCCTGTGGGAGGAGCTGCGCCTGCGGGGTGCCCGCGTCGAGCACTGCCCCACCCCCGTGCTGCGCAAGAGCCACCTGTCGCCGCGCGGCCTGGTGTCCCTGGGTGCGGAGGGAGCGCGTGGGGCGGCAACCGCAGGTCGGTTGCTGCGTGCCCTGCACCCTGACCTCGTCATCGTCAACACCATCACCATCCCCCTGTGGCTGGTGCTGGCGCGGGCCCGGGGCATCCCCACCCTCTGCCACGTGCACGAGGCCGAGCGGTCCATCTCCCCGGCGGTGAGACGGGGGCTCTACGCGCCGCTGCTGCTCGCCACGCGACTCGTGACCAACAGCCGCTTCAGCCTCGGTGTCCTCACCGACACCTGGGAGCGCCTCGCGGAGCGCACCTCGGTCCTGCACAACGGGGTCCCGGGTCCCCTCCGGGCACCTGAGCCACGGGCGAGCCTGGGGGAGGGGCCGGTGAACATCCTCTACATCGGCAGGCTCTCCCCCCGGAAGGGGCCCCAGGTGGCCCTGGCCGCCCTCGCGCACCTGCGGGACATGGGCCATCCGGTCCACCTGCGCCTGCTGGGCTCCGTGTTCCCCGGCTACGAGTGGTTCGAGGAGGAGCTGCACTCCCAGGTCCGCTCCCTCGGGATCGCCGACGAGGTGGAGTTCCTCGGTTTCGACACGGACATCTGGAGGCACTTCGCCGCCGCGGACGTCATCCTCGTCCCCTCCACCGTCGACGAGCCCTTCGGCAACACGGCTGTCGAGGCGATGCTCGCCCGACGGCCCCTCGTCGTCTCGGCCACCTCCGGCCTGAAGGAGGCCGCCGCCGGCTACGCCGCAGTGCGCCGCGTGCCCCCGGGGGACGTGCCCGCCCTGGCCCGGGCGGTGGTCGACCTCGTCCAGGACTGGACCAATGTCATCACCGAGGTGGACGATGACCGTGACCTCGCCCTCGTCCGCCACGCACCTGCGCTCTACCGGCGACGCTTCGTCGAAGAGGTGCTCGAGATGGTCCCCGTGGTGCGGGAACCGGTCGGGGCGTCGCAGTCATGAGCGTGCTCGACAGGGTCGCCCTCGTCCCCCGGGACGCACCCTGGGGAGAGGTGTGCGACGCGCTGGCCCGGGCGCAGAAGACGAACAGGAACGCCCAGGCGTACTCCCGGTGGGTGAACAGGCCCCTGGGTCGTGTCCTCGCGGCCACCGCCTACCGCTGGGGCGTCAGCCCCGACTCGATCAGCCTGGTGAGCGCCTGCTTCTCCTTCACCGGCATCGCCCTCGTCGCGGTCCTCCCCCCGACCGTCACCACCGGCGTCCTCGTGGCCGCGCTGCTGGTGGTGGGGTACGCCCTCGACTCCGCCGACGGACAGGTGGCCCGCCTCCAGGGCGGGGGGTCACTGGCAGGGGAGTGGCTGGACCACATCCTGGATGCCTTCAAGACCTCGGGCTTCCACCTCGCGGTGGCAGTCATGTGGTTCCGCCACCTCGAGGGGTGGTCGGTCGCCACCACGCTGGTCCCACTGGCCTTCGCCCTGCAGGCCTCGGTGTGGTTCTTCGGCATCATCCTCACCGACCTCCTGCTCAGGGGTGCCGGTGTGAAGAGGGCGGAGCTGCGCGCCGAGGACGAGGCCGCCCCCGTCCTCACCAGCCTGCTGGGGATCCCGGTGGACTACGGCGTGCTCTGCCTCCTCATGGGCCTGCTCGGGTGGTTCCCGGTGTGGCGCATTGCATACACCGTCCTGGCGGTGGTCAACATCGCCCTGCTGTTCCTCCAGTTGGGGAGGTGGTACCGGCGGGTCTCCGCGGTCGGTGGGCACTGAGGCCGGGCGATCGGGATGACCTTTCTCATGTTCAGGTCTTGAAAGGGGCTCGTTAGTCTGGCCGCGTCCGGGACGAGGTCCGCAAGCGGGACATCCGTTGCCCCTGACCGGACCCAGGAGGTCCCATCATGAATCCGAGAACACGGCGCCCGTCCGCACGACCCCTCGCGGTGGTGGTCGCCCTGCTCGTCGCACTGGCCGGTTCGGTCGCGTTGCTCCCCCTCGGCGGGACCGCGGCCCGGGCGGCCACACCCGCTCCCGCCCTCATCGCGTCCTCGACGGCCGCCCTGACGACCACCCCCGCGCCCCCTGCGGGCACGATCTTCGTCGGTATGGGTGGGGTCGACACGAACCCGGGGACCAAGGAACGTCCCTTCCGCACGCTCGCCAAGGCACTGACGGTCGTCAAGGCCGGAGGCACCATCGTGCTGCGTGACGGCATCTACCGCGAGGGCGCCACCGGCTACGCCGTGGGCGGCACGAAGTACTACACGGGTGTCCCCGCCAACGTGACCATCCAGTCCTACCCCGGGGAGATCGTCTGGTTCGACGGCACCCAGCGCGTCTCCTCGTGGACCAAGGTCTCCACGGGTCACTACCAGACGTCCTGGGACGCCTCCTCACTGTGCGCCGGTGCGTACTACTCCCGTCCGCCGGCCGACCGGTCCGCCAACGGACCCTGCGCCTACTCCGATGCGGCCGCGGCCACTCCCGCCGCCGCGGACCCGCTGATGGTCTTCGCCGACGGCAAGGAACTCACCCAGGTCGACTCCCTCTCCAAGCTCTCGCCGACGACCTTCTACCACGACTGGAAGGCGAAGGTCGTCCACATCGGGGCAGACCCCACCACGTCGAGCATCGAGGTCACCAAGTTCGCCCAGGCGATGGCGTTCTACCAGCCCAACGGCCTGCGCATCCACGGCATCGGTTTCCGCCGGTACGCCTCCAACCAGTACGACAACGCCACCGGCGCCTCCCTCCTCATCAACGGCGGGACCGGGGTGCTCCTGGAGAAGCTCGTGGTGCGTGAGAACGCCGGCGCAGGCGTCCTGGTGTGGAACTCCCGCAACCTCACGGTCCGCTCCTCGATGATCTACCGCAACGGGGCCAACGGGCTCAACGTGTCCGGGTCCGCCAAGCAGGTGGCGGCCAACCCCTCGGTGCGCGACGACCTGACGGTCGAGTACTCCCGCATCGACGAGAACAACCGCGGTGGGTTCGGCGCGGACTGCACCTTCTCGTGCAGTTCCGCCGGGTCGAAGGCCTCGGGGCTGGTGGGCGGGAACATCCGCTACAACAGCTTCTCCCAGAATGACGGTGGCCGCGCCTCGGGGTTCTGGTGCGACCTGGACTGCCGACAGGTCAACGTCTACGGCAACCGGGTCGTGGGCAACGCCCGCCACGGGATCCTCTACGAGGTCAGCTCGACGGGATCCATCTTCTCCAACCTCGTGGTCGACAACGGGTGGAACTCGACCGTGAACGGAGGCGGGTGGGGGCTCATGCTCAGCGCCGCCGACACGAAGGTCTACAACAACACCTTCGCCGACAACCGCCAGGGCGTCTTCCTCTACGACGACGACCGCTCACCCCAGTCCTCCACGGGCTATGACGCCAGCCGGGTCGGACCCAACAGCACCGGCATCGAGTTCGTCAACAACGTCGTCACCACCAAGCCCACCAGCAGCGGTCCGCTGCTGCGGGTGCAGGGCGGGTCGGCCTCCGTCCCGGGGAACACCTCCGCCCTCCAGGCGGTGAGCGTCCTCAACCGGAACGCCTTCGCGAAGCCTGCCTCCACCCAGTTCGCCCTGTGGCGTGACCGCTCCGGGGACCCCCTGAAGGTGTTCACCTCCCTCGCCGGGCTGCGCGCCGCGACCTCGTCGTCCTACATGACGGCAGGGCAGTTGGTCACCAGCACGACGGATCCCTTCGTCACCAGCGACGGCCAGTACCGCACGACGAGCACTGCCTCTGCCGGGGGAGCGGGCACGGCCCTGCCCTCCTCGATGGCCGCCCAGCTCGGGGTGTCGACGAGTGCCGGAACCACTCTGGGTGTGATTCAGGTCACAAAATAGTCCGAATATTGAAACGGTCCCTTGTGGGCCGAAGTGTGACATGGGACACTCGGGCAACCCCAACTCCACCTTGCGTCGGTTGACCAATGTTGGGAACCCGAAAGGCTGGGCCATGTTCCATCGCACCCTCTTCCGGACCGGAGCGGTCCTCGCTGCCGGCGCACTCATCCTGGGGGGCCTCACGGCCCCCCAGGCCCTTGGGGCCGATGTCCCCACGAGCGCGCCACCGGTCGTCGACAACCCCCGCAACGCCGTCACCTCCGACGCACTGCCCACCGCGCAGGTCAACGGTGTGGTGTGGGACCAGGTCGTGGTCGGCAACACCGTCTACGCGGTCGGCGACTTCAGCGCCGCGCGCCCGGCCGGGGCCGCAGCGGGTACGAACGAGTTCACCCGCTACAACGCGATGGCCTATGACATCCGCACGGGTGTGATGACGTCCTGGGCACCCAACGTCAATGCCCGCATCCGGGGGATCTCCGCCTCCCCGGACGGCTCCAGGATCTACATCGTGGGGTCCTTCACCCAGGTGAACGGGCAGACCAGGAGCCGCATCGCAGCCTTCAACACCTCCGACGGCTCCCTGAACACGGCCTTCCGCCCCGTCGTCAACGGGGACACCTTCGGTGTCACCGCCACCAATGACGTCGTCTACATCGGCGGATGGTTCAGCGCCGTCAGCAACACCCCGCGCACGCGTCTGGCGGCCCTGCGGGCCTCCGACGGAGCCCTCACGGGGTGGACACCCACCGCCTCGGGCACCGTCTACGCCCTGGGCCTCACCGGCGCGCAGGACCGGGTCGTCGTGGCCGGCTCCTTCGCCCAGCTCAACGGGCAGGACGCCACCAGCATCGGCTCGCTGGACGCCACCACGGGGGAGTCCTACGCCTACGCGGCCAACCGCGTCGTGCACAACACCGGGAACACGGCCGCCCTCATGTCCCTCAAGGTCGAGGGGTCCAGGGCCTACAGCACCGGCTACTGGTACGGGGGCACCGGGAACTTCGAGGGCGCGCTGGTCAGCGACGCCTATGACGGCACCATCCTCAACATGATGAACTGCCTCGGCGACACCTACGACGCCGTGCCGATGAACGGGGTCGTCTACCAGGTCAGCCACCACCACCAGTGCACGGACTCCGGGGGCTTCCCCGAAGCGACCCCGCGCATCTGGCAGCACACCGATGCCTTCACCGACGAGGCGACGGGGTCCGTCCAGACGAACACCTACGGCTACCCCAACTTCCAGGGCAACCCCTCGGGTTCCTACGTCAACTGGTTCCCGACCATGTCCGTGGGCTCCTACACCGGGTCCGACCAAGCAGGTTGGACCGTGGAGTCCGGTGGGGACTACCTGGTCATCGGGGGCGAGTTCACCAGGGTCAACGGCGTCAGCCAACAGGGGCTCGTCAGGTTCGCGACGCGCAGCGTCGCCGCCAACCCCAAGAAGATGGGACCCGACGCCCCGTGGGCGGAGACCGAGCCGACGCTGCGCAACATCGACACGGGCACCACCCGGGTCCAGTTCAGGTCCGACTTCGACAGGGACGACATCACGCTCACCTACAAGGTCGTGCGCAGTGACCGCGGGGTCAACAACCCCGTGTACACCACGACCGGCAAGTCGACGTGGTGGAACCGTCCCTTCCTCACCTTCGACGACACGACCGTCGAGGCGGGGAAGAGCTACACCTACACCATCATCGCCTCCGACTCCGACGGGAACGCCCGCAGCGGCAAGCCCGCCACAGTGGTCGCCGGACAGGGCGTGCCACCCTCGAGCGCCTACTCGCGCCAGGTCTTCGCCGACGGGGCCATCAACTACTGGCGCCTCGGTGACGCCTCCGGGTCGACACGTGCGGTGGACTGGGCCGGAGGCAACGACCTCGGTGTCGGCGCCGGTGTGGCATTCGGCGCAGCCGGGGCCATCATCGGCTCCGCCGACACGGCGGCCGCCCTCAACGGGACCTCCACCGCGACGGGTGCCTCCACCCAGACGGTGGACGGGCCCAACACCTTCACCCAGGAGCTGTGGTTCCGCACGACCTCCACCACGGGAGGCAAGCTCCTGGGGTTCGGCAACGCGGCCACCGGGAACTCCTCGAGCTACGACCGCCACATCTACATGTCCTCCGACGGGCGGATCACCTTCGGGGTGCATCCGGGATCGGTGAAGGTCCTGTCCTCCTCGGCCGGCTACAACGACGGCCAGTGGCACCAGGTGGTCGCCACGCTGTCCTCCGGGGGGATGTCCCTCCACCTCGACGGGCGCCGCGTCGCCAGCGACCCGTCCACGGTCTCGGGACAGCCCTTCCGTGGGTACTGGCGGGTGGGTGGGGACAACATCTCGGGCTGGCCCAACACCGGGACGACGAACACCTTCCGCGGGGACCTCGACGACATCGCGATCTACCAGACCGCGCTGAGCCAGGCACAGGTCCGCGACCACTACACGAAGAGCGGACGCGCCCTGGACGTGAGCGTGCCCACCGACGCCTACGGGCGCAGTGTCTGGGACGACGAACCGGCGCTGTTCTGGCGCCTCGACGAGAAGACGGGCACCACCGCGGCCGACGCCAGTGGCAACGGCGCCCAGGGGGAGTACTTCGGGGGTCCCCAGCTGGGGGTGGCCTCACCGCTGGAGACCGCCGGCAACACCGCCGTCACCTTCGACGGAGTGAACGACACCGTCTCCTCGACGAGGTCCTTCTCCAATCCGCGCGTCTTCTCCCTCGAGGCATGGTTCAAGACCACCTCGACGAGCGGTGGCAAGATCATCGGGTTCGGGGACACCAGGTCCGGGCTGTCCTCCAACTACGACCGCCACGTCTACCTCGACCCCTCGGGGCAGGTGAACTTCGGGGTGTGGACCGGGTCCTCGCAGATCGTCACCTCGCCCGGGTCCTACAACGACGGGACCTGGCACCACGTGGTGGCGACCCTCGGGGCCAACGGGATGCGGCTCTACCTCGACGGGCAGCTGCAGGCCCAGGGCTCGAACACCTCGGCACAGGACTACACGGGTTACTGGCGCGTGGGCGGTGACACGAGCTGGAGCGGCTCGGCGTTCCTCGCAGGTTCCATCGACGAGGTCGCCGTGTACCCGACCGTGCTCAGTCCCTCGAGGGTGGCCGCCCACTTCAGTGCCTCCGACGGGCAACCGCCGGCCAACGAGGCGCCGGTGGCGTCGTTCGTGTCGTCGGTGGAGGGGTTGTCGGTGTCGGTGGACGGGTCGGGGTCCTCGGATGCGGAC
>NZ_CCXH01000009.1 GCF_000820725.1 Actinomyces polynesiensis
CCCCATGAGCGCCCCGGTGACCCCACGACCCACCTGGGGGATGAGGGCCGCTGCCCTCGTCGCCCTCGCCCTCCTGGCTTCCGGGTGCACCAGCGGAGGCGCCGGGCAGTCGGGGGCGGGAGCGGTCGCGGCCATGTCGGGCCCGGGAACCTCCCAGTCCGGTGCCGGCTCCTCCACCACCCCCTCCGCGACCCCGAGCAGCGCGACACCTCGCGCAACGGCGACCCCGGTCGCGGAGCCCGCCGAGGACGGGGACGTCAACCAGGTGGTGGAACCCGGTGCGGAGCCTCCCACAGAGGAGGTCGACCTGGACCAGTCGGTCGTCGTCTCGGGGACCGGATCCAAAGGGGTGGAGGTGGAGCTCTCCGACCTGAGGTCGGCCACCGCGACGGCCTCAGGTCCCGGTGAGGTGTCAGGTCCCGCCCTCGTCGTCAGCGTGTCCGTGAGGAACACCAGCGGTGGGCCGGTGGACCTGACGCAGGTGTCGGTCAACATGACGGACTCCGCCGGGGCACCCGGTGCCGGGATGATCGGGGAACCCGCGAAGTGGTTGGACGGAGAGCTCGCACCGGACGCCACCGCGGAGGGGACCTATGTCTTCGCAGTGCCCGAGTCCGCGCGGCGCCCGATCTCGGTGAGCGTGTCGCTCGGGACCACCACGACCACGGCGGTCTTCACCGGCGACGCCCGCTGATCCCCGGCCACGCGCCGATCCGCTGGGGCGCCGAACGCTGACCCCCGGCCAGGTCACGGCTGGCTCCGGCGTCGCCCTCGTGCGCGGTGACGGGGGAGCACCTGCCCGCCCTCGTGCGCGGTGGCGGGAGACCACCTGCCCGCCCTCGTTCCCGGTCGGGGGCGCACCCGGGGTCACGCGTGCGCGGCCGGGCGCGATCCCTCCCTCGAGGGTCGTCGACGGGATCGCGACAGGGCGTGTCGGTAGGCGCGCACGTGGTGGGCGGCGACCACGTCCCAGTCGCGTTGTGCCAGGTCGGGACGGGTTCCAGCGGGGGTGGACCGCACCCGCTCGATGCCCTGCTCGAGGTGCTCGCCGCTGAGTTCCCCGGAGTACATGAGGACCCATTCGTGGCCGACCTCGTCCGCCAGTCGGCGGTTCACCTCGTTGTCGGGCACGAGGACCGGCCGGTCCAGGGACAGGGCCGCGAACACGCTGCCGGAGTTGTGCATCTCCGGGTAGGGCAGGACGACCAGTTCCGAGTCGGTCACCTGGGCGACGAGGGCGGCCTCGTCCAGGAAGTCCAGGACCAGGGTGATGCGCGGGTCCCCGTCGGCTGCGCGGGTGATCTCCGCGGCGAGCTCCTCCGTGGAGGGCTTCCCGCACACCTTGAGGCTGAGGTCGGGGCTGTCGGTCCGGCGGAAGGCCGTGACGAGACCGACCGCGTTCTTGTACCGGCGGATCATGCCGAAGAAACCCAAGCGGCCGGGGACCGGTCGGTGGGCGGGGTGCTTCGCGTACCACGTCCGGTAGTGGCCGTGCAGGGCGACGTCGAAGGGGCGGCCCTCCGGGATCTCCTCGGTCGGGTTGATGACGATCCACCAGGTCGTCCACCGCTCCGCCCAGCGCAGCAGGACCCGCTCCGTGGCCGAGATGCCGCTGGGGAGCTCCAGGTTGTGCAGGGTGCGCACCAGGGGACGTCGCGTGGCCCGCAGGCGGAGGAGGGCCGCTGCGAAGAACGCCTGCCTGACCTTCTTCTTCCACCACGACCTCCCGTCGACCAGGATCTCGGGCCAGTGGACGTGGAAGAGGTCGTAGTCGCCGAAGAGGAGGCGTCGCCACGAGAAGGTGAGGACGGTGACCCCCGGTTGCTCGGCGACGGCGTCCATGAGCAGGGAGTTGTACGGGTTCGAGGTGGGACGTGGCGGGGGGAACGACATCAGGACGGTCATCGGTCGGGGTGTCATCGTGCCTCCGTGGGGGGACGGTACGCGGTGAGGGCCGAGGCGAGGGCCTCGGCCACGGCCAGGGAGGCCCCCTCGACGGCGTCGAGGGTGGCCGCGTGGGCCCCGCGCCGCGCGCTGGTGTGCCCATCGGAGATGTCGAGGGGGGAGGCGCTCCTCTGGCGCGCACCGAACCAGGGGAGCGCGAAGGAGCGGGGCGGAGGAGGCAGCGGGACGCGGCAGCGCGCCAGCTCCAGGGCACCCACCCATTCGTCGAGGTCGGCAGCGGGTCCGGTGGCGCCCACGAGGGCGGCCGCCTCCAGGAGGGTGAAGGCCCTCGGCCGCACGGACGGGTCGGACCTCACGACCGCTGCCCGCTGGGCGCTGGTCATCGTGAGGACCAGGGAGGCACTCTCCACGTCCGAGGTGGCGACCTGACGGGCGGGACGGCGAGGGAGTGGCGGCGCCCCCCGCGCCTCGGTGCGGCGCCGCACCTCCCTGCAGGGGGGGAGTTCGTCGTGGGCCCTCAGGCCCGCCGACGTGACCTCCACCCGACGCTCCGCGAGCACCTCGCGCATCAGGTGGGCCGCGTGGACCGAGCGGCACACATTGGCCGAGCAGAGCACGAGCACCTGTCCCTCCCGTCCAGGCGGGGGTCCGCTCCCGGAGTCCTCCCCGGGTCGGAGTTCCCGGCGGCGTGCGAGCGGGCGAGGTGGCCCGGAGGGTGGGTTGGTCATGACGGCCCCGATCGCTCGAAGTCTGCGGAGTGCCCCGTGTGGACTGAGAAGACGTTGCGCCGTGTCCGCCCCGCGCGACCGGGCGACGCGGAGGGAGTGGTGGCGACCTGGCTCGCATACCCGTAGGTCTGGGAGTCGCGTCGTTGGGATCTCCTCACACCGTTGAGGACGACGCCCAGGAGTGTGGAACCCGAGGAGCGGATCGCCTCCAGGGACCGGGCCACGTCGTGCTTGGTGGTCCGGTTGGCCCTGACGACCAGCACGATCCCGTCCACGAGTTGGCCGAGGGTGAGAGCGTCGCTCACCGCGAGGATCGGCGCGGTGTCGACGATGACGACGTCGTAGGCGGAGCGGACCTCGGTGAGGATCTCCGCCATCGGCCGCGCGGAGAGGAGCTCCCCCGGGTTCGGGGCCGAGGACCCCGCCGGGACGACGTCGACGCCACTGTCACCCAGCGGGACGACCACGTCGTCCAGGGTGGTCTCGCCCACCAGGACGTCACTGAGCCCGATGACCCCCTCCACGTGGGAGTACTGCGCGATGCGGGGCCGTCTCAGGTCGGCGTCCAGGAGCAGGACCCGGCTACCCGACTCGGCCAGGACCGCGGCGAGGTTCAACGAGACGGTGGACTTGCCCTCCCCGGGCGCCGAGGACGCCACCACCAGGGTCAGGGGGTGCTTGTTGAGGGCCGCGAACCTCAGGCTGGTGCGCAGGTGTCGGTACTCCTCGGCGAAGGGACTCAGTGGCTCCTGCAGGACGACGGCCTCGTGCCCCTCGGGGTCGGGTCTGTCCCTGAGGGTCCCGAGGAAGGCGGCGTGGGTGGTGTCGGCGAGGGAACGGGCGTCACGCACCTTGTTGTCCCGCGCGGCGAGGACGACCGCCAGTGCGCAGCCCACGGCGAGACCGATCAGCCCCCCCAGCACCCCGTTGACCTTCTTGTCGGGGGAGAACTGGTACCGGGCGGGCACCGCCGGCTGGATCGTGCGCACCGTGACGGTGGCCTTGCCGTCGGCAGCGCGCGGGGCGTACTGCTCGACCACGGAGGCGAGGTGCTTCGCGGTGGCATTGGCGATGTCAGCGGCCCTGGCCGGGCCGGGACTGATCGCGGAGATCTCCATGACCACGGTGTCACGCGGGGTGGACACGGAGACCGATCTCGCCAACTCGTTGGCGTCGGTGTCGAGGCCGAGGTCCTCGATGACCCCGTCGAGCACGACGGGGGAGGTGGCGAGCATCCCGAAGGAGAGCATCTGGTTGGAGGTGTACGTCGACCCCTGGGCCAGGTCGCTGGCGGTGTTGCCGAAGTTCAGCGTGAAGTAGAGCCCCGAGGTGGACCGGTACAGGGGGGTGAGTGTGGAGGAGTAGCCCACGGCGGCCACCATCCCCAGGATCGCGCACACGAGGACGGCCACCCAGTGCTTCCTGAGCGATGTGACGCTGGCATGGTTCAGCACGGGAGTCCTCCTACGGGGGTGCGCGCCGGTGGGGCGCTGTGGGGGGATGGCGCGGCCACCCCGACGGGTCCATGCCCGCGGACGGGGGTCCGGGCGTTGAGGGCCAGGGCCTCGGTGGCGGCGAAGCCCGCGGTCATCCAGAACATGACGGAGTACTGGGTGATGAGCGCGACACTGAGGAGCGCCGGCACCTGGGCGGCGAGGGCGACACCGGCCACCCCGGCGCGACCCCTCAGCGCATGGACCACGGCCCCCACCAGGAGGGCGGCCAGGATGAGCATCGGGATCCACCCGTTCGCGAGCCCGAACACGAGGAAGGCGTTGTCGATGGAACGGAAGGCCCCGTAGGTGTTGGTCCCGGCGGAGGTCCGCGAGTAACTGGAGGCGACGCCCAGGGGTCGCAGCGTGGGGAGCAGGTCGAGGATCCAGGTGCGGTACAGTGCGCTGTTCTCGCCCTCGTCCCCGGCGCTCTCCAGGACCCCGGAGAAACGCCACAGGTAGACCGCGGACCCCACGGCGAGGAGTCCGAGGACCAGCCCCCGGGCCCGGCGCGTCAGGCTGGAGCGCGCCAGGCACGCTGCGAAGAGCAGACCCAGCGCGCCCGTGACCATCGAGATGCGGCTGAGGGTGGTCAGCACTGCTGCGAGCATCGTCGCCGAGCAGGCCATGCGCACCCACTGGGACAGACGGGCGTCGAGTGTGAGCACGGCGGCCATCGCCAGGCAGATGCCCGCCGCGATGGAGTGCCCGAAGGCGCCCTCGGTGCGCACCTCACCCGCTCGGAACTGCTGGGTGCCCCACACCGTGAAGAGGGAGTTCGCCAGGCCCAGGTTGCGGATCCAGAGGTTCTCCGAGGTGACGGCCTCCACCAGCATGAGGAGCGCGGCACCTGTGAAGGCGATTCCCACGACCGACAGGACGCGGCGGCGCTGCCAGGTGTGGAAGGCGAGGCGGCCCAGTGCGTAGGCCGTGAGCCACTGGACCTGGACGAAGACCTGGTTGAGGTTGGTGTTCCCCGTCGCGGTCATGACGAGGGCCAGGAGTGGTAGGCCCGCCACGACGAGGTCGGCGGGGTGGACGTGGGGAAGGTCCTGTCCTGCGCGCACCATGGCGCACACCGCGAGGAGTGCCAGCAGGAAGTGCACCGTGAGGAAGAAGGGGCCGACCGCGGTGCCCACCCACACCGGCACCGCGGGGATCGACACGATGGCCGCGACGGTCGCCCCCCAGGGGTGCCTGAGGCCCACCACGACCGCACCGCAGGCAAAGCACAGCCCCAGCGCGATGACCAGGAGCTCCTGGAACGTGACGGGGGACACGTTGTGAGCCTACCTGTGGGACGGGTCCCCGTCCCGCAGGTCGCGATGAGAACGGTGCGGGGTGGCCCGGAGAGGGCGGGCCCCGCACCGGGACCGGAGCGGACCTTAGGCCTGGAACAGAACGGACCTCGGCCCCAGAAGTGAGCGGACCTCAGGCTTGGAACAGAGCGGACCTCGGCCCCAGAAGTGAGCGGACCTCAGGCCTGGAACAGAGCGGACCTCGGCGTCAGGAGAGGGAGGCGATGAACGCCTGGGTCTCCTCGTACGTCGGCAGCAGGCCCTGCTCCTCGGCCTCCAGCAGGCCCGGCGCGACGGTGTCCTTCTCGGAGAACTGCTGGTGGATGGGGTTGCCCTGACGGTCCGTGGTCGGCCAGTCGACGCCGATCGTCGAGCACAGCGGGTTCACGCCGTGCTCGCGGGTGGGGTGGTACTGCGCGGAGCAGAGGTAGACGACGGTGGACCCGTCCTCCAGGGCGCAGAACGCGTGGCCCAGACCCTCCGAGAGGTAGATCGCGCGCCGGTCCGCGTCATCCAGGAGGACGCTGTCCCACTTCCCGAAGGTCGGGGACCCCACCCGGATGTCGACGACGATGTCGAGGACCGCGCCCTTGGGGCACATCACGTACTTCGCCTGCGAGGGGGGCACGTCGGCGAAGTGGATGCCGCGGATGACGCCGGCGGAGGACGTCGAGCAGTTCACCTGTCGCAGGTCGAAGGTGTGGCCGAGGTGGGCCTCGAACTCGTCCTCCTTGAACATCTCCATGAACAGGCCGCGGGGGTCACCCAACTGCTTCGGGGTGATCTCCCATGCGCCGCTGACCGACAGTTCACGCCATTCCATTCCGGGTCTCCAGATCCTCGTCGTGCACCACACATGCGCCGACACCCCAGGGGCGCCGGCGTCCCCCATTGTGCCCGATATGATCGGGGCCATGACATGGACGGTGACCGGCGCGGCCGGAATGCTCGGACAGGACCTGGTGGCGGCGGCACGGGCGAGAGGGCACGAGGTCGTGGCCGTGGACCGCGACGAGCTGGACATCACGGACCCCGTGGCCGTGATGGACGCCCTGGGGACCCCCGGCAGCAACGACGTGGTCATCAACTGCGCCGCCTGGACCCAGGTCGACTCCGCCGAGGAGAAGGAGCCCCTGGCCTTCACCCTCAACGCCGTGGGCCCCCAGAACGTCGCGGCTGCCTGCGCCGCCTCGGGCGCCCGCTTCGTCCAGATCTCCACCGACTACGTCTTCCCCGGCAACGGGACCTCCCCCTACGGCGAGGACGACCTCCTCGCGCCGCTCGGCGCCTACGGGCGGACCAAGGCGGCGGGGGAGTGGGCGGTGCGCTCCCAGGGTGTGGACTTCCTCATCGTGCGCACGGCCTGGCTCTACGGCGAGCACGGCAACCCCTTCCCCAAGGTCATGGCGCGGCTGCTGCGCGAGAAGGGCCACGTCGACGTCGTCACCGACCAGGTCGGCCAGCCCACCTGGACCCGTGACCTCACCGACCTCGTCCTGCGCCTCATCGAGGCCAAGGCACCGTCGGGCATCTACCACGGCACCTCGTCGGGGCAGTGCTCCTGGTGGGAGTTCACCCGCGAGATCGCCTCCTCCATCGGCATCTCCCCCGAGGCCGTCGGACAGACCACGGCCGCGGCCTTCAAGCGCCCGGCGCCGCGTCCCGCGTACTCGGTCCTCGGCCACGACGCGCTGCGGCCGCATCGGAGTTGAGCCCATCGGGGACTGGAAGGAGCGCTGGGAGGCCGCGGCCCCCAGCATCGTCGGCGCCTGAGGCCCGCCCGACGGGGCACGCCAGGAGGCATCTGCAGCACAGGTCGGTCGGACGTCCGGCACAGGCGGAGAGGACGCGCACGTGGAGAAGCTGAGCGGATGGGCCAAGCACGACGACTGGGGCTCCACCGACGCCATCCCGGGCCTGCTCGGTCGGGCACCCGACGGCTCCACCTGGTCCGAGCTGTGGTTCGGCGCCCATCCGGACGGGCCCACCCTCACCGCGGACGGCGCCACCCTGGCCGAGCTCATCGGCGATGACCCCCAGCGGATGCTCGGCAGGGGCCTCGTCTACGCCTTCGGCCCGCAGCTGCCCTACCTCGCCAAGGTCATCGCCACCTCGCGCCCCCTGTCCCTCCAGGTCCACCCCACCAAGGAGATCGCCCGGGAGGGCTACCTGCGCGAGGACATCCTCGGCATCCCCCGCACCGATGCGGGGCGCACCTACCGGGACATGAACCACAAGCCGGAGATGCTCTACGCACTCACCGACTTCGAGGCCCTGGTCGGGTTCCGCGTCCCGCGCCGTGCCCGCCAACTCCTGGAGGGGCTCGACTGCCCCCTGGCGGAGAACCTCCACCAGCGCCTGCGCCTGGCCACCGTGCGCGGCGGCCTGCGTTCCCTGGTGGCGTGGCTCTTCGACCCGGACTCGCCCGTCACCGCGGAGTCCATCGGCGATTTCGTGGACTCCAGCGCCGAGCGCCTCGCACAGGGCCGATCCCCCTCGGTGCGCACCGACCGCATGGTCGCCGCCCTCGCGGAGCTCCACCCCGGGGACCCCGGAATCATCGTGGCCTTCCTCATGAACCCCGTGACCCTGCGCCCCGGTGAGTGCGTCTACATCCCCCCACGGATGATCCACTCCTACCAGTCGGGCATGGGCATCGAGGTCATGGCGTCCTCCGACAACGTCGTGCGCGCGGGGCTGACCACCAAGCACGTCGATGCCGCGCAGCTGGTGGAGATCGCGGAGTTCTCCGCACTGCCCCCCGTGCGTGTGGCGCCCGAGCACCCCACCGCGACGACCGACCGTTTCCTCGCCCCCGCCCAGGAGTTCCAGCTCTCGGTGACCACGCCGCGCGGCGGGGAGGTGCCCGTCCCCGGTGAGGGTCCACGCGTCGTCATCGTGACCGAGGGCGAGGTGACCGTCTCGGTCGGGGACGCCTGCCGGGGTGCACAGCGCCTGGAGCTGCGCCGCGGCGAGGCGGCCTTCGTCGCCGCCTGCGAGCACGCCCTCAGCGCACGGGGTGAGGGGACCCTCGTGCAGTGCGCCGCGCCCTGATCCCGCACCGCGGGTGACCCCGGCCGCGGTGAGCACGGCCGCGGTGACCCGGCCCGGAGCGGTCCTCCGGCTGGCGGCGCGTGCCCGGGTCAGCTCACCCGGCGTCGCGTCCTCATCTGCTCCCGGTGCCGGGAGCTGTGCGGGAGCGGGGCGTGCGCCCCTGGGACCCGTGCCGGGAGCACCGGCACCCGTGGTCCGCGACGGTTCGCCGGGGGCGCCCTCGTGGGCCCGTGGAACGATCGACCACTGTCCGGACGCAGGCGGGCGCACGAGGGCGGCTGCGTACGCTGGAGGAAACTCGAGAGAGGGAGACAGATGCCCATCCGCACCACCCATGTCGGCTCACTGCCACGTCCGAAGGAGCTGCTCGACGCCAACGCGCGTCGCGCCGGGATCGGCGAGGAGGCGTTCGCCGAGATCCTCCAGCGCTCCGTCGACGAGGTCGTCCGACGCCAGCACGACATCGGGATCGACGTCGTCAACGACGGCGAGTACGGGCACATCATGACCGAGAGCGTCGACTACGGCGCCTGGTGGTTCTACTCCTTCTCCCGCTTCGGCGGCCTGGAGCTGTCCACCGACGAGCGCTTCGACATGGCGCCCCCCGCCGCCGGCGGTAAGGTCCAGCTCGCCCCCTTCTCCGAGCGCCGCGACTGGGTGCGCTTCCGTGACGCCTACTCCGATCCCGAGTCCGGCATCCACGTCGCCAGGTCCGGCCCCACCGTCTTCCCCACGATCACCGGGCCCCTCACCTACATCGGCCAGGAGGCCGTCCACCGCGACATCGACTTCGTGACGAGGGCGCTCGCGGCCAACGGCCTCACCCCGGCCGACGGGTTCGTCGCCGCCCTGTCCCCGGGCTCCGCCGCGCGGGTGTCGAACGCCTACTACAAGGACGACGTCGAGGTGCTCGAGGCGTGCGCGAACGCGCTGCACGAGGAGTACAAGGCGATCACCGACGCCGGGCTGACCGTGCAGGTCGACGACCCCTCGATCGCGGAGGCCTGGGACCAGGTCAACCCCGAGCCCGCCCTGGAGGACTACCGCGACTACATCCAGCTGCGCATCGACGCGCTCAACCGCGCGCTGGAGGGCATCCCCGAGGAGCAGGTCCGCTTCCACGTGTGCTGGGGATCCTGGCACGGACCCCACACGACCGACATCCCCCTGGCCGACATCGTCGACAAGGTCCTGCAGGTCCACGCCCACGGCTACACCTTCGAGGCCGCCAACGCCCGCCACGAGCACGAGTGGACCGTGTGGCGCGACATCGAGCTGCCCGAGGACAAGGTCCTGATCCCCGGCGTCGTGGGGCACTCGACGAATGTGGTCGAGCACCCCGAGCTGGTCGCCCAGCGCATCCGCCACTTCGTCGACGCCGTGGGTCCGGAGCGCGTCATCGCCTCCACCGACTGCGGGCTCGGCGGGCGCGTGTACCCCTCCATCGCCTGGGCGAAGCTGGAGTCCCTGGTCGCGGGGGCGCGCCTGGTCCAGGGCTGAGATGCAGCCCTGCGGGCGCCGTCCCGCGGGACGCGCCCGCTCCACCACTGCCGCACTGCCCCCCCGGGGCCGGGACCGCCGGGACCCGGGGGGCACTCCCGTACCCGTACGAGGGCGTCCCCGGCGGCGTGACGTCGGGGGAGCGCGGGGCGGTCGCCCTCGTCGGTGAAGAGGCCGCTGCCCGCGACCGACTGCGGCCGCGGGGCCGGCATTCCGGGAGCGCGGGGCGGTCGCCCTCGTCGTGGGGATCACCAATCCAGGTGGGACCGCGGGTCACCCGACCTGTTCGGGCGCGTCCCGGCGGTCGGGCAGTCCGGCACCCGTCCCTCCCGTGAGACGACATTCTCCCGTCAGACGGTGGCGCGTAACGTGGATCAGCGATCCGACCGGGGCACCCCCCGCGGCGTGTCCCATCAACGTGGAAGGGCGGCAATGAGTCTGTTCGTCAAGAAGACCATCGACCAGGTCTCCGAGGACATGGAGGACCCGGACCGCAGCCTCAAACGCGAGCTGTCCGCCTGGGACATCGCGGTCATGGGCGTGGCGGTGGCCGTGGGCGCGGGCATCTTCTCCGTCGGGGCCCAGGCGGCCGCCAACTACGCGGGGCCCGCCGTCATCATCTCCTTCGTCCTGGCGGCCGTGATCTGCGGCCTCGCGGTGATGAACTACGCGGAGTTCTCCTCCTCGATCCCCGTGTCCGGATCGGCCTACACCTTCTCCTACGTGTCCCTGGGCGAACTGGTCGCCTGGATCATCGGGTGGGACCTCATCCTCGAGATGCTCATGGCGGCAGCCGTGATCTCGAAGTACTGGGGCATCTACGTCCGCAACGTCTTCGAGTTCCTCAACATCGGCATCTCCACCGAGATCCAGGTGGGGCCGCTGGCGGTCTCCTGGCCGCCGATCCTCATCGTGGGCCTGTTCACCGTGCTCCTGGTGCTGGGCACGAAGCTCACCTCGCGCGTGAACTCGGTGCTGACGGTCATCAAGATCGGCATCACGATCTTCATCGTCATCGCGGGCGCCTCCTACGTGAAGCTGTCGAACTTCTCGCCGTTCCTGCCGCCCTCGGAGCCCGTCGAGAGCGACGGCGCCAGCGGCGTCTTGCGCCAGACGCTGGTCGCCTTCCTCTCCGGCGCGGAGCCCACCCGCTACGGGGTCTACGGGCTGCTGGGTGCTGCGGCCCTCGTGTTCTTCGCCTTCATCGGCTTCGACATCGTCGCGACCACCGCGGAGGAGGCCAAGGACCCCCAGAAGACGCTGCCGCGGGGCATCTTCGGTGGCCTGGCGCTCGTGTCCCTGCTCTACATCGCGGTGACGATCGTCGTCACCGGCATGGTCAGCTACAAGGAGATGGCCGCCCAGGACGAGCCGAGCCTGGCCACCGCCTTCCGCCTGGTGGGGGCCAACTGGGTGGGGACCTTCATCACCATCGGCATCCTCATCGGCCTCACCACCGTCATCATGGTGCTGCTGCTGGGACTGGCCCGCGTCGTCTTCGCGATGAGCCGTGACGGGCTGCTGCCGCGTGGACTGTCCCACACGTCGAGGCGGGGCACGCCCGCGCGCCTGCAGATCCTGTGCGGTGTGGTCGTCGCCGTCATCGCGAGCCTCGCAGACGTCGGGCAGCTCTCGGAGATGATCAACATCGGCACGCTGAGCGCATTCGTGCTCGTGAGCTTCTCGGTGCCCGTCCTGCGCAAGCGCTACCCCGACCTGCCGCGCGGGTTCACCGTGCCGTGGTCCCCGTGGCTGCCGATCCTCTCCGGCGTCCTGTGCATCTGGCTGATGGCCAACCTCGCCGTGGAGACCTGGCTGCGCTTCGTCGTGTGGCTGCTGGTCGGACTCGGCATCTACTTCGGGTACTCCTACTCCCACTCCCGGGTGCAGCTGGAGTCCCACGACCAGAACCCGCTGCTCGCGCTGGGCGAGGGCATCGCCGAGGAGTCGGTCGAGGTCGCGGAGGACCGTGTGGCGGAGGACCGTGTGGCGGGGGAGCGCCTCGCGGAGGCGCCGGGCACTGTCGGTGGGGCCGCGGCCCCGTCCGTGCCTGCGCCCGCG
>NZ_CCXH01000010.1 GCF_000820725.1 Actinomyces polynesiensis
GCGGCAGCGCCGTCCGCGGTGCGTGCGCCCGCGCACGCGAGCTCGTCGGGAGTCCGTGCCCGCCGAGGTGAGCCCACCGATCGCCCGCACCGCAGCGGTCCTGGTCGGGATCGCCCTCGTGGTGATCCTCGCCGAGGTGCTGCTGCTCGTCACGGGTGTCATCGGTGTGGAAACCCTCCCGATTCCCCTCGTGTGGGCACTGATCCTCGTGCCCGTGCCGGGCACCGTCGTGGCCCACATCGCCCTGAACCACGCCTCGAGGACCGAGCGCGAGTGGGACCTCTCCCCAGCGGAGGACCGGCCCGCCGGTGCTGCTGTCGGAGCGGCCACCCGTCTGCCGCGGTGGTGCCTGTGCGCGGGCTACCTCACGACGGCCGTCGCAGTCGTGGTCGGCATCGTCCACGCGATCGAGGTCCTCTAGTCGGAGAGCGCACCCGGAGCGGTGCTCGGGCCAGACACATGGGCACAACGCCCCGGTGCGCCACTCCGGTGGGACACACCGGCGGGACGCAGGGTGCGCCAGCGCAGCGGGGACGTCCCGGTGGGGCGCTCGGCGCGACCGCGCTGGAGGGCCCTAGGATCGACGGGTGAGCGAGGATCCACCTGACGAGAGCGCGCAGCCGGCCGAGGAGCACCCGGAGGACGCCGGGGTCGCACCGGCCGCCGGACCCGACGCCCCCCGCCGGAGCGGGTGGCGGCGGCTGTTCTCGCCGCGACACCTCGTCCAACTCCTGCTGGTCGGCGCGGTCGTCTACGTGGCCATCCCCCTCGTCGGGGAGGCCGACGAGGTCGCCGACGCGCTCGCCCGCGCCAACCCGTGGTGGATGCTCGCCTCACTGGGGTTCGTGTTCCTCGGTGCCGTGTCCGCGGCCCTCGCCATGCGTGCCTGTGCGGGCATCGAGGTGCCCTTCGGATCCGCGGTCGAGGTGCAGGTCGCCGCGAACTTCGTCGGGACCGCCACGCCGGCCAGCGTGGGTTCGATGGCGCTCGCGGTGCGTTTCCTCAACCGCAGGGGCCAGCCCCTGCCACTCGCCACCGCGGCCATCGGCCTGCAGAACGCCGTCCAGTTCCTCGTGCACATCGTGCTGCTGGCCGTCCTCGTGATCTTCGGTGGGGGCAGCGTCGAGCTCCTGCACGAGGCTCCGGACGAACACGTGGTGCTCGCGATCACCGGCATCGTCCTGGTCCTCGCCGCCGTCGCCCTCGGCGTGCCCCGCCTCCGGGGCGCCCTGACCCGGATGTGGCACCAGCAGGGCCGCGAGATCCTCCACAACCTCTCCGCCCTCGTCCGCACACCCAGTCGACTCAGCGCAGCGGTCCTCGGCGCGGCCGGCACGACGTTGACCAGCGCGGCAGCGCTGTGGGCCGTGATCCTCGCCGTCTCGGGCGGCAACCACCCCGTTGTCGCCGCGTTCACCACGATGGTCGGGGCGACCCTCGCGGGCGCGGCCCCGACGCCCGGCGGGATCGGCGCCGTGGAGGCCGCGCTCGTGGCGAGCATGACCGCCTTCGGACTCGGACCGAGCACCGCACTCGCTGCGGCCTTCGGGTACCGGATCACCAGCACATGGATCCCGGTCCTCGTCGGCTGGATGCTGTACAACCGCCTCCAGCGCCACCACGAGATCTGACGTCCCACCGGCCTCGGGTCCTGGACCTCGGGCTCCGAGCCCCGGCGGCGCCCGACCCCGCGGTCCCGCGCCCGGCCCGCGAGCGGCGCCCGCTCCCCGAGTGAGGTTCCCCTGAGTCCGGTGGGCGACCTCACCGGGCCCGCACTGCCGCGAACTCCTAGGCTGGTCCCCACTCGGCACGTCGACAAGGAGACCACACTGATGAGCCGGCAACTCCGTTCCGCGACCTCCACCCAGGGGCGCAACATGGCAGGCGCGCGCGCCCTGTGGCGCGCCACCGGCATGGGTGACGACGACTTCGGCAAGCCGATCATCGCCGTCGTCAACTCCTTCACCGAGTTCGTCCCCGGCCACGTCCACCTGCGTGACATCGGCAAGCTGGTCGCCGACTCCATCAAGGAGGCCGGCGGCAACGCCAAGGAGTTCAACACCATCGCGGTCGACGACGGCATCGCCATGGGCCACGGCGGCATGCTCTACTCCCTGCCCTCGCGCGAGGTCATCGCCGACTCCGTGGAGTACATGGTCAACGCCCACTGCGCCGACGCCATGGTCTGCATCTCCAACTGCGACAAGATCACGCCGGGCATGCTCATCGCCGCGATGCGCCTGAACATCCCCGCGATCTTCGTCTCCGGTGGCCCGATGGAGGCCGGCAAGAACATCCCCGCCGAGGACATCATCGGCCCCTCCACCGCAGGTCACGGCAACCTCATCACCGTCATGAACGCCACCGCCGACGACGCGATCTCCGACGACGAGCTGCTGCGCCTGGAGCGCCTGGCCTGCCCGACGTGTGGCTCCTGCTCGGGCATGTTCACCGCGAACTCCATGAACAGCCTCACCGAGGCGCTCGGCCTGTCCCTGCCCGGCAACGGCTCCACCCTGGCCACCCAGGAGGCGCGCCGCGACCTCTTCGTGCGCGCCGGGCAACTGGCCGTGGACCTGTGCCGTCGCTACTACGGGGACGAGGACGACTCCGTCCTGCCGCGTGCCATCGCCACCAAGGACGCCTTCGCCAATGCGATGACCCTGGACATGGCGATGGGAGGGTCCTCCAACACGGTCCTCCACCTGCTGGCCGCGGCCCACGAGGCCGAGGTCGACTTCGACCTGGCCGACATCGCGGACCTGGGGCGCACCGTGCCCTGCCTGTCCAAGGTGGCACCGAACCACAACGATTACCACATGGAGGACGTCCACCGGGCCGGCGGGATCCCCGCCATCCTCGGTGAGCTCGACCGGGGTGGCTTCCTGCGCCACACCGTCCACTCCGTGCACTCACCCGACCTCGAGCACTGGCTGGCGGACTGGGACGTGCGCGGCGGGCACGCCACCGAGCAGGCCGTCGAACTGTGGCACGCGGCCCCCGGCAACGTGCGCACCACCGAGGCCTTCTCGACGTCGAACCGCTGGGCCAGCCTGGACCTGGACGCGGAGAACGGCTGCATCCGCGACGTCGAGCACGCCTACACCAAGAGCGGTGGGCTGACGGTCCTCTTCGGGAACCTCGCCCCCGAGGGTGCCATCATCAAGGCGGCCGGCATCGACCCGAGCCTCTTCCACTTCGAGGGCAGCGCCCGCGTCATGGAGTCCCAGGAGGAGGCCATCGACCGCATCCTCGACAAGACGGTGCAGGCCGGCGACGTCGTCGTCATCCGCTACGAGGGCCCCGCCGGGGGCCCGGGCATGCAGGAGATGCTCTACCCGACCTCCTTCATCAAGGGCCGTGGGCTGGGCAAGGCCTGCGCGCTCATCACCGACGGCCGCTTCTCCGGGGGCACCTCGGGGGTGTCTGTGGGTCACATCTCGCCCGAGGCGGCGGCCGGTGGGCTCATCGGCCTCGTCGAGGACGGGGACCGCATCATCATCGACGTGAACGAGGGGCTCCTGCAGCTCGACGTCGACGACGAGGAACTCGAGCGGCGGCGCCTGCGCCAGGAGGAGCGCGAGCACCCCTGGACCCCTGTGTCGCGCGAGCGTGTCGTCTCCCCGGCCCTGCAGCTGTACGCCGCCACCGCCACCTCCGCCTCCACGGGTGCCGCCCGGGACGTCTCCAAGGTGCTGCGCTGAGGACTGCCCTCTCTCCGGGGCCCCGGGCCGGGGCAGCCGTGGGCGGCCGGGGCACTGGGGGCGGCCGGTGCACTGGGGGTTGAGTTCAGGGGCGTTCGTGGGCCCTGGCGCCGCCGGGTCGGTGGTGAGGTCAACCGTGGATGCCGTCTGGTGCACCGGGGGTTGAGTTCAGGGGCGCTTGGGGGCCCCGGCACCGCCGGGTTGGTGGTGAGGTCAACGGTGGATGCCGTCCGGTGCACTGGGGGTTGAGTTCAGGGGCGCTTACGGGCCCCGGCACCGCCGGGTCGGTGGTGAGGTCAACCGTGGATGCCCTCTGGTGCACTGGGGGTCGAGTTCACGGCCCGCATCAGACCTCCGCACGCTGTGCCCGCCCCGGTGCCCTGCGCATGTGGGCCACCGACTCGGCGACGATGCCCCTGAGGACTTCGGGGTCGATGTCGGACAGGCGTGTGATGTACAGGCACGACACCGTACTCGTGTGAGGGCCGAGCGAGGCGAGGGCATCGGAGTGGCGGGCGCAGCCGTCAGGCAGGTAGACGGTCAGACGCGCCTTGCGCGGACTGAAGCCAGCGAGGGCCGCGTCGCCCTCGCGCCCGGATTCGTAGCGGTAGTGGTAGGACCCGAAGCCGATGATGCTCGGACCCCACATGACGGGAGACTCCCCGGTGACCTCACGCATGAGGCGGATGAGGACACGGGCCTCCTCCCTGCGGCGCGGGGGAACGGTCGCCAGGAAGTCGTCGACCGGCACGTCGGTGGGGGCGGTCCTGTTCTGTGCCATGGCAGGAGCGTAGGCGAGGAGCACGCCCGGGCACATGGGGGAGCGGCAGTGCGTCGCCCGTCCACCCACGGGTCCCGTCGACGAGGGCGGCGCCGCCCTCGTCCGCCCCGTGGCGAGGGACCCACGCACACCGCGCGCGGCTGACACACTGTCGCCATGACTCGCGTCTCCCTCTACGACACGACCCTGCGCGACGGTGCCCAGCAGGAGGGCATCAGCCTCTCGGTCACGGACAAGCTGGCAGCGGTGCAGGTGCTCGACGACCTGGGGGTCGACGTCATCGAGGGCGGATGGCCGGGAGCCATCCCCAAGGACACGGAGTTCTTCCGGCGGGCCCGCGACCTCGATCTCTCCCACGCCCGCCTCGCCGCCTTCGGGTCGACGACGAAGCCGGGCGCCGACCCCGCCCACGACCCGCAGGTGGTGGCCCTGCGCGACAGCGGCGCCCCGGTGATCACCCTGGTCGCCAAGGCCGATCCCCGTCACGTCGTCTCCGCGCTGCACACGACCCTGG
>NZ_CCXH01000011.1 GCF_000820725.1 Actinomyces polynesiensis
CATGGTCTCCGACACCGTCTCCTTCCTCGCGCGCGACGCGGAGGTGATGGTGGACCTCGAGCACTTCTTCGACGGACTCGCCGCGGAGGAGGAGGGGACGGGCGGACCCGGCGGAACGGGCCCGGCAGGCGGACCCAGCGGAACGGTCCCGACGGACGGACCCGTCGGGACCGGCTCGGTCGACGCCACCGTCCCGGCTCCCGAGTACGCCCTGGCCGTCCTCCTGGAGGCGGCCCGCGCGGGTGCCTCCACCGTCATCCCCTGTGACACCAACGGCGGCAACCTGCCCGACACGATCGCCGAGGTCACGGCGCGGGTGCGGGCCCTGCTGGACGCCGAGGGGTTCGGGCACGTCGTCCTGGGCATCCACTGCCACAACGACACGGGCTGCGCGGTCGCCAACACGCTCGCCGCAGTGGGGGCCGGCGCCCGACAGGTCCAGGGGACCGTCAACGGCTACGGGGAGCGCACCGGCAACGCGAACCTGCTCACCTGCCTGGCGAACCTGCAGGTCAAGCTCGGGTATGAGGTCGTCCCCGAGTCCTCCATCGGGAGGCTGTCCACGGTCTCCAGCCTCTTCTCCGAGCTGGTCAACATCGCCCCCTTCACGCGCGACCCCTATGTCGGCCAGTCGGCCTTCGCCCACAAGGCGGGGCTGCACGCTTCGGCCATCCGGGTGGACCCCGACCTCTACCAGCACATCGACCCGGCCCTGGTGGGCAACGGGATGCGGATGCTCGTCTCGGAGATGGCGGGCCGCGCCAGCATCGAACTCAAGGCCCGCGAACTCGGCGTGGACCAGTCGGGGCGGCCCGGCGTCGCCCAGGAGTTGGCGCGGGTGGTCAAGCAGCGCGAGGCCGAGGGCTACACCTACGACGCGGCCGATGCCTCCTTCGAGCTGCTCCTGCGCGACGAGTTGGGCAACCTCCCGCGCTTCGTGCGGGTGGAGTCCTGGAAGGTGTCCTCCCAGGAGATCGCCGAGGTCGAGGGGCGTCCCTTCACCCAGACCGAGGCCACCGTCAAGGTCCACACGGACGGCCGCCACATCCGCACCGCCGAGGGCAACGGCCCGGTCAACGCCCTGGACCGTGCGCTGCGCGCGGTGCTCATCCGGGACTACCCGGTGGTGGGGGACTTCGAGTTGGTGGACTTCCGCGTGCGGATCCTCGACGAGCAACACGCGGGGACCGACGCCACGATCCGGGTGCTCATCCGCATGAGCGACGGCAAGCGCACGTGGTCCACGGTGGGTGTGGGGACCGATGTCATCGAGGCGTCCTGGGAGGCCCTCTTCGACGGCTACTGGTGGGGTCTCCTCGCCTCCGGCGTGGTGTCGCTGCTGGTGGCCGAGGGGCGCTGAGACCGCCCCTGTCGACCCAGCGTGGGGCGGGTGGTTGCCTCCCGTCCGACCGGCCCGGTGGCGGTCGCCGGTTCGCACGGTTCGGCGGGGCGACCGGATCCGCGTGGGTTGTCGCGAGGGGCGACGAGAACGGTGTCGCCTGCACGCTGCGACCACCACAGCCCGACCAACGGGGTGGGGCCGGCCCGTCAGCCGGACGCGGGCGGTGTGACGTGACCCTCCCCACCGCCGCGGCGGATGTGCCGCGCCCCGCCCCCGACGGACAATGGGGGCATGCATGGTGAGTACAAGGTCCCCGGGGGAAAACTGGTCGTCGTCGACGTCGAGGAGTCCGAGGGGGTGCTCACCGACCTGAGGGTCGCGGGGGACTTCTTCCTGGACCCCGATGACGCACTCGAGCGGATCACGGCCTCGCTGGAGGGGGCACCCGCCGGGATCTCCGCCGCGGAGGCGGCAACGCGTGTCCAGGGCGCGCTGCTGCCCACCGACACGCTCTTCGGTCTCACTCCCGAGGGTGTCGGCATCGCGCTGCGTCGCGCGCTGGGGCACGCCCTGGCGTGGGAGGACATCGACTTCGACGTCATCCACGGTCCCGTCGTGGACCCGATGATCAACGTCGCCATGGACGAGACACTCGTCGAGGAGGTGGCCGCGGGGCACCGCAAGCCCTTCATGCGTCTGTGGGAGTGGAACGCTCCGCAGGTGGTCATCGGCTCCTTCCAGTCCTACGACAACGAGATCAACCAGGAGGGCGTCGACAGGTACGGGATCACCGTCTCCCGCCGCGTCACCGGCGGGGGAGCCATGTTCATGGAGCCCGGCAACTGCGTCACCTACTCCCTGGTCGTCCCCACGGCCCTCGTCGACGGGCTCAGCTTCGAGCAGTCCTACCCCTTCCTCGACCAGTGGGTCATGGAGGTCCTGGAGAAGATCGGCGTCAAGGCGCGCTACGTGCCCCTCAACGACATCGCCTCCGAGGTCGGCAAGATCGGCGGCGCGGCCCAGAAGAGGTTCGCGAACGGGTACATGGTCCACCACGTGACGATGTCCTACGACATCGACGCCGCGAAGATGATGGACGTCCTGCGCATCGGCAAGGAGAAGCTGCGCGACAAGGGCACCCGCAGCGCCGTCAAGCGCGTGGACCCCATGCGGTCCCAGACCGGCATGGAGCGCGAGGCGATCCTCGACGTCTTCTTCGAGCACTTCCGGGACAAGTTCGGCGCCACCGAGGGCACCATCACCGAGCACGACCTCGAGGTCGCCCGTGAGCGCTGCGAGACGAAGTTCGCCACCGAGGAGTGGGTGCACCGCCTGCCCTGAGGCCTCCCCGTCGACGAGGGCGGTGCCGTCGGCTGCTCGGCCTCGGGTGCGTCCTCCCGGCTGCTCGTCGACAGACAATCCCCACCGTCGTCTGCGATGGCCTCTGCATTCGTGCAGGTCACAGCTGACCCTCGAGTCTGTGTGGGTCCCAGGGTGGACACATTGTCTGTCGTCGCACCACGCGAGGGGGGCGGACGGGGAGGAGTCAGCCCGACGCGGGCCGGGGGCCGAAGACGGCAGTGCCCACGCGGACGATCGTGGCACCCTCCTCGACGGCCCACTCGAGGTCGGCGGACATCCCCATGGACAGGGCGAGGTCCCCGTCGGAGGTGCACAGGCGCTCGGCCGCCTCGTCGCGGATCCTGCGCAAGTGCGCATAGCCCTCACGGACTGCGCGCTCATCGGGGGAGTGCAGGCCGACCGTCATGAAGCCGTGGAGGTAGAGGTGGGCGGCCATCTCGACCGCCGCCACGATGCGGGGGACGTCCTGGGGGGCGCAGCCGTGCTTGGAGGGTTCCCCGGAGGTGTTGACCTGGACGAAGACCGGGAACCTCCGGCCCACGCGGTGGTCGAGCCGGTCCACCAGGTCGGTGGAGTCCACCGTCTCGATGAGGTCCACGGCGGACAGGGCCTGGTTGACCTTGTTGGACTGGAGCGGGCCGATCAGGTGGACCTGGGCGCCGGGCACCTCCCGGATGGCTTCGACCGTGGCCCGTGCCTCCTGGACGCGGTTGTGTCCCAGCAGCACCGGGAGCCCGCGGTCGGCGAGGACCTGCGCGGCCTCCCGGCAGGTCTCGGGCGTGCGCGTCTTGACGGCGAGCTCCAGGTCGCACCGGTCGCTGCGTCCCGCGGCATCCATGGCGGCCCGGATCCGCCCACAGGTGTCGTCGATACGCACTGCGAGGGTCATCCGACGATGTTACGCGGAAGCCCGTGCCCCGTGCGCACCGTGGGGGATGGGGATCGCCACGTGGGGCGCGACGCCCTCGTGGGACAATGGGCGGGCCGGAACCGGGGCACCCCACCGGACCGGCAGAAACGGAGTCCACGATGCGCACACTGCTCAACATCATCTGGTTCCTGTTCGCCGGACTGGAGCTCTTCATCGCCTACATGGTCTTCGGCGTCGTCGCCTGCATCTTCATCGTCACCATCCCCGCCGGTGTGGCCTGCTTCCGGATGGCCCACTACGTGGTCTGGCCCTTCGGGCGGGTCGTGGTGGACAAACCCGGGGCGGGCGCGGGCTCGGCCCTGATGAACGTCGTCTGGTTCCTCGTGGCGGGCCTGTGGCTCGCCGTCGGGCACATCCTCACCGCCGCCGCGCAGGCGGTCACCATCATCGGGATCCCCCTGGCCGTCGCCAACGTCAAGATGATCCCAGTGACCTGCTTCCCCTTCGGTAAGCAGGTCGTGCCCTCATCCGGCGCCCGGCCCGCCTGAGGTACGGGATGGCGAAGAAGCACAGGGCTGCGGGGCCGACCCGCGCGATCGAGGCCCTCGAGGCGGCCGGGGTGGACTACACCGTCCACGAGTACGTCCACTCGGCGCGCTCGCGGTCCTTCGGGGAGGAGGCCGCCGAGCAGATCGGTGGTGACCCGGGGCGGATGTTCAAGACGCTGCTCGTGCGCTGCGAGGGCAACGGGGCGGGGGAGGAGTACGTCGTCGCCGTCGTCCCCGTCGACCACCACCTCTCCATGAAGGCGATCGCGAGGGCCGCCGGCCACAAGAGCGCGGAGATGGCGGATCCCCAGGTCGCCCAGCGCCGCACCGGCTACGTGGTGGGCGGGATCTCCCCGCTCGGGCAGACCACCGGCCACCGCACCTTCATCGACGACTCCGCCCTCGACCACGACACGGTGCTCGTCTCAGGGGGCAAGCGGGGGATGTCCGTTGAACTCTCGCCCCTCGACCTCGCCGAGGTCACGGACGCCGACACGGCGGACCTGCGCGCCCTGGACTGAGCCGTCGCCCACCGGGAGGGCCCGCTCAGGTGTGGCAGCCGCAGGAGGCCCGCACGACCAGGTCCATCGGGAAGACCGTGTGGGAGACCTCCACCTCGGGCTCGGAGAGCCTCTCCAGGGCCTCTTGCGCCATCTCGGCGAACGGTTGCCTCACGGTGGTCAGGGCGGGCCAGGTGTAGGCGGACTCGGCCGTGCCGTCGAAGCTGACCAGGGCGATGTCCTCGGGGATGCGCAGGCCGAGTTCGCGGATGGCGAGCATGGCGCCGACGGCGATGAAGTCCGAGGCCGCGAAGATCGCGGTGGGTGGATCCTCCAGGCCCAGCAGCTCCCGCGCGCCGCGGTGGCCGCCCTCGCGGTTCCAGGAGGTGACGGAAGGCGGGATCCGGGGGAGTCCCCGTTCGCGCAGCACGTCGTCCCAGGCCTGCCGGCGCATGTCGAGATGGGGTGGGGCCAGGGGCCCACCGATGAAGCCGATGCGGTGGTGGCCGTGGTCGGCGAGGTGCTCCGTGGCCAGGCGGGCGCCCTCGCTGAAGTCCGCGCCGACGGTCGTCAGCCCGGGCACCGGCATGGCCCTGTCGATGAGCACGCGGGGGATGCGGGGCTGGTCCAACCGGTAGAGGCGCTCGTCGCGCAGGTAGCAGTTGAAGATCAGGCTGTCCACGCCGCGGTCGACGAGGGAGGGGACGAGGTCGGACTCGCGGCGCGCCTCCTCGTGGGTGATCCCCAGGAGCACTGCGGAGCCCCTCGACTGGGCGATGTTGTCGATGGTCTCGATGAACTCTGCGTAGTAGGCGTTGACGACCTCGGGGACGACCACGCCGATGAGTCCCGTCGATCCGGTCTTCAGCGCCCTGGCACTCGGGTTGGGTCGGTAGCCGAGCTGGTCGATCGCCCGCAGGACGCGTGCGCGCGTCTCCGCGGAGACCCCGCGCGGGCCGTCGTTGACCACGTAGCTGACCACCGCCGTCGAGACCCCCGCGAGGCGCGCGACATCGGCACGGGTGGTGGGGCGCGTCGCCCTGTTCGCCATGTCGAGCTCCTCGCATCGGTCGAGGTCGGTGTCGGCGGCGGGTCCTGCCCTCCCGTGTCAGCGACGTCTCCGTCCCTGCGGTGGGCCTGCCCACGGGACAAGTCTACTCGTGGTGAATTCCCGCCAAGAGGGTTCAGTGTTATCAAGTTGTGACTGTGATTATGTACTGACAACCACGATCTACTGCAGTAGAGTATGGGCAACGGCCAACCGATGGGGGTTGGCAAGGACATCTGACCGGCACCGACGCCGGCGAGAAGGAGCAGGGGAACCGTGGACCTCGACCCGAACCGCACCGACATCGTCCACCTGCGTGCCGGCGGCACGTCACTGGTGGTGCAGACGCCCAACGCGCAGGCCCCCGAGGTCCTGTACTGGGGACGCGACCTGGGTGCCCTCACCCCCGCCGCCGTGCGTGCCCTGTCCCTGGCCTCCGAGGAGCCCTACGACGGCAACGCCCCCAACGACCCGCTGCAGGTGGGGGTGGTCCCGCTCGCGTCGACGGGGTGGATGGGGCGTCCCGGCCTGTCGGGCCACCGCGCAGGGGGCAGGGACTGGGCCCCCCACCTGCACACGGAATCCGTCACGGCGGACGTGGCCGGTGGCGTGGTCGGGGAACCGGCAGGGGAGGGTGCGCCCGGTCGCGGCTCCGATGCGGTCGTCCCCGCACCGCCCTCGCCGAGCGCTCACCCCACTCCCGCCCAGCTCCGCGGCTCGACGGTGGAACACCCCTCGTCCACGGGATCCGTGCTGGACGGCGGGGCCGGCACCGTGCGTTACGTGCTCGTCGACGAGGACGCGGGCCTGCGCGTCGAGGTCCTCCTCGAGCTCCTCGAGCAGGGGGTGGTGCGGGGACGCACGGCCCTGGTGAACACCGGCGCGGACGACTACGAGCTCGAGGAACTGTCCCTGGCGTTCCCCCTGCCCCTGGAGGCCGCGGAGATCCTGGACTTCTCCGGGAGGTGGGGCCGCGAGCGCGAGCCCCAGCGGCTCCCCGTGCGCCTGGGTTGCCACCTGCACGAAGGACGCCACGGCCGCACCGACTTCGACGCCCCGATGATGATGTTCTGCGGCGAGGAGGGCTTCGACTTCGGGCACGGGCGCGTGTGGGGCCTCCACGTCGCGTTCTCGGGCAACCACCGCACCTGGGTGGAGCGGTGCAACAACGGACGCCAGGTGATCGGCGGGGGTGAGCTCCTGCTCCCCGGCGAGGTGATCCTCGCACCGGGGGCCTCCTACACCTCCCCCTGGGTGTACCTGGAGAGCACCGAGGGCCTGGACGAGGCCGCGCGTCGCCTCCACCGCTGGCAGCGCACGCTGCCCGGACACCCCGGCACCGACCGGCCCGTGACCCTGAACGTGTGGGAGGCCGTCTACTTCGACCACGACCTCGACAAGCTCCTGCGCCTGGCCGACCGCGCCGCGGGTGTGGGTGTGGAGCGATACGTCCTCGACGACGGCTGGTTCAAGGGGCGCCGCGACGACCACGCCGGTCTGGGTGACTGGGTGGTGGACTCCCAGGTGTGGCCCGACGGGCTGCACCCGCTGGTCGACCACGTCCGGTCCCTGGGCATGCAGTTCGGGCTGTGGGTCGAGCCCGAGATGGTCAACCTGGACTCCGACGTCGCACGGGCCCACCCCGAGTGGATCCTGCGGGCGGGGCCGGAGCTGCCCATGGCCTGGCGCAACCAGCAGGTCCTCAACCTGACGGTCCCCGAGGCGTGGGAACACGTCCACTCCCAGATCGGGGCACTCCTGGACGAGTACCAGATCTCCTACTTCAAGTGGGACCACAACCGTGACCTCATCGATGCCGGGGACGCCACCCACGGCGGACGCCCCGCCGTGCACGAGCAGACCCTGGCCTGCTACCGGCTCATGGACACCCTGCGTGCGGAGCACCCGGGGCTGGAGATCGAGTCGTGTTCCTCGGGCGGGGGCCGCGTCGACCTGGAGATGGTCACCCACGCGCAGCGCTTCTGGCTCTCGGACTGCATCGATCCCCACGAGCGCCAGGGCATCATGCGCTGGAGCGAGCAGATCCTCGCCCCGGAGATGATGGGCACGCACGTGGCCTCCGCGCACTCCCACACCACGGGACGCGTCTCCGACCTCTCCTTCCGGGTGGGAACGGCCCTGTGGGGGCACCTCGGCTTCGAGTGGGACATCCTCCCCCTCGACGAGGACGAGCTCGCACGCATCCGGGAGTGGGTGAGCTTCTACAAGGCCCACCGCGACCTGCTCCTGACCGGTGACCTCGTCCGCCGCGACAGCGCGGACGGCTCCATGTGGCTCCACGGGATCGTGGCCACGGACCGTTCCCGCGCCCTCTACCAGCTCGCCACCCGCTCACGCTCGCCGATGTCGCCCCGGGGGATGCTGCGCATCCCGGGCCTCGACCCCGAGCGCACCTACCGCCTGCGTCCCCGCCTGGTCGGCGGGGGCCCAGAAGGGCTCTTCCTGCCCCCGTGGGCAGGTCCAGAGCAGCAGGGCATCGCCATGACCGGCGCCGCCCTCGCCGAGGTGGGTGTCCACACCCCCCTCCTCTACCCGGACCAGGTCCTCATCCTCGAAGCCGAGGAGGTGGTGGCCTGACCACGCAGTTCCCCGGTCGGCCGATCCCGGCCAACCGTCGTTTCCTCCAGTCAATGAAGCCATCGGAAGGAAAACACAGCCATGAAGAACCCCATCCGTCTCCTCTCCGCGACGGCCGCGGTCGCGGCCCTCGCGCTCGCGGGTTGCTCCTCGGGCGGTCAATCGGGTGAGTCGGGCAGCGCCTCGGGCAATGCCCTGGACGTCTACCTGAACATGACCACCGGGAGCCCGCAGTACACCGCCATCCAGGACCTCGCGAAGAAGTTCGAGGACGAGACCGGCACCAAGGTCAACATCACGATCGACTCCTCCAACTTCGAGAACAACATGAAGGTCCGCATGGCGGCGGGCAACCTCCCCGACGTGTGGACCACGCACGGGTGGTCCGTGCTGCGCTACGGGCCCTTCCTCGAGCCGCTGACCGACCGCCCGTGGGCCCAGTACGTCAACAAGGGCCTCGACGAGTCCATGCGGGACTCCTCCGGCACCCTGTACGCCCTTCCGATCGACTACACCGTCACCGGCATGCTCGTGAACTTCGACGTCCTGAAGGAGGCCGGCGTCGACGCCGACTCGATCAAGACCTGGGACGACTTCGACGCCGCCCTCGCCAAGATCAAGGCCGCCGGCAAGACGCCGATCGTCTCCTCCGGCAAGGACTCCGGCCCCGCCGGTGACCTCGCCAACGTCATCGCCGCGAACTCCTTCTCCGACGCCCAGCTCGCCGCCTTCAAGGACGGCACCTTCGACTCCGACGCCTACCAGAAGGAGGTCCTCGACAGGATCGGTGAGTGGGCCTCCGAGGGCTACTTCAACCCCGACTACGTCTCGGCCTCCATCGATGACATGTCCAAGCAGCTCGCCACGGGTGAGGCCGCCTTCGCCGGTGGTCAGCCCTCGCTCCTGGCGACCTCGCTGTCCTACAACCCCGACGCCAACGTCGGCTTCATCCCCTTCCCCTCCAACGGCACCAACGGCCAGTACCTGGTCGGCGGCGAGGGAATGGCCGCCTTCGGCGTCTGGAAGGACAGCCCCCGCAAGGAGGAGGCCCTGAAGTTCGTCGACTTCCTCGCCGACCCCGACAACGCCAGCGTCCTGCTGAAGGCCTACGCCTCCTACTCGGGCCTGACGAACGTCAGCGTCGACCTGGGCACACTCCAGTCGAGCTACGACAAGTGGGTGGCGCCCGCAGAACTGCCGACCAAGCCGTTCTTCGACCGCGTCTACCTGCCCAACGGCATGTGGTCGACCATGGTCAGCTCGACCGACGCCGTGATCTCCCAGCAGGCGACGCCCGCCGACGGGACCAAGCAGATGGCTGATCAGTTCAAGACCCTGTTCGGGCAGCAGGGCTGATTCCGTACGGGGTG
>NZ_CCXH01000012.1 GCF_000820725.1 Actinomyces polynesiensis
GTTCCCCGCCACACCCCCCGGAGGGATTGGGTGAGGCACACATGAGCACCGTCACCGGAGTCGGCGTCGCGGAGAGCGCCGCGCCGCCCACCAACAGGACGTCCCGTTACAAGGGCATGTCCGTCAACCTGATGTACGTCCCCGTACTCGTCCTGTTCGCGGTCTTCATCGTCTACCCCGTCATCAACGGCGTGGGCATCGCGATGACCAACTGGGACGGGTACTCCCCGACCCGGGCCAATGTGGGGCTCGCGAACTTCGCGCGTCTCTTCGACGACGCGAACTTCACGGTCGCCCTGCGCAACACCTTCGTCTACGGGTTCGGGTCCACCATCATCCAGCAGATCTTCGGACTGCTCCTGGCGGTCCTGCTGGACACCGCCATCCGTGGGCGCAACATCGCCCGGGCGATCATCTACCTGCCCGTGCTCGTGTCCCCGGTGGTCATGGGCACCATGTACTACCTGGTGTTCCGCTACCACCAGGGCGCCCTCAACGACTTCCTGGGTCTCTTCGGGGCGAGCCCGGTGGCATGGCTGAGCGACTCGGGCTTCGCCATCGGCGTCATCGTGGCGATCAACTCCCTGCAGTTCATGGGTGTCTCGATGATCATCTACCTCTCGGGTCTCCAGTCGATCCCCAACGAGGTCAAGGAGGCGGCGGCCCTGGACGGCGCGACCGGGTTCCTGCAGTTCAGGCGCATCACGATCCCGCTCCTCCTGCCCGCCTTCGCCTCCTCCTGCGTCATCAACCTCATCGGTGGCCTCAAGCTCTACGACGTCGTCCAGGTGCTGACCGGCGGCGGCCCCGGCTACTCCACCAACTCGGTCTCGACGCTCATCGGCAAGTCCTACTTCGGCAACCAGGCGGCGGGATACGCCGCTGCGCAGGGCATCGTGCTCTTCCTGCTCATCGCCGTGTTCACCGTGATCATGAACCTCTGGTTCGACCGCCGTCGCGCCCGTCTGGAGAACTGACATGTCCACCAAGTCCAAGAGCCTGATCGGGATCGTCCTGGTCGTCTTCTGCGTGATCCAGCTGCTGCCCTTCTACTTCGCGGTCACCACCGCCTTCAAGCAGCAGACGGACCTGTCCTCGGTGTGGACGTTCCCCTTCGGGGGCATCACGATCGACAACTTCGTCTCCGCGATCCAGGACGGCAAGGTCTTCCGCGCCATCCTCAACTCGGCACTGGTCACGGTGGTCGTCACGATCCTCACCTGCGTGCTGGGCTCCCTGGCGGCCTACCCGCTGGCCCGGCGCCGCACGCTGGCCAACCGGGGCTTCGAGATCTTCACCCTCGGCGTGATGATGGTGCCGCCCCTGAGCATCCTGGTCCCCCTGTACTCGATGCTCAACCGCATGCACCTGCTCAACACCTACGTCGGGTTGATCCTCCCGCTGCTGTGCGTCTCCCTGCCCCAGGCGATCTTCCTGTACTCGCAGTTCCTCCGCTCCGTGCCCGTCACGCTGGAGGAGGCCGCCCGGGTGGACGGCGCCAACCAGATGCAGACGTTCTTCCGCATCGTCCTCCCACTGCTCAAGCCCGTCACGGCGACCGTCATCATCCTGACCGCGGTGGCCGTGTGGAACGAGTTCGCGCTGAGCTCCTACATCATGTCCCGCGACACGATGCGGACCCTCGCCCCCGCCATCGCCTCCTTCTTCGGTGCACAGGGGTCGAACGTCAACGCGGCCGTGGCGGCCTCGCTGCTGGGTGTCATCCCGGTCATCGTGGCCTACCTGTTCCTCCAGAAGTACTTCATGAAGGGAATGCTCGCCGGTGCCGAGAAGTGACGTGGAGGCGGCCTCCCGCCTCGGGTGGGGCACCGGGGCCCTGGAGCTGGGCTTCTCGTGGTCGCCCTCGACCCCGGTCGTCCTCGACGCATGGGGACTTGCGGACGAGGGCGGCCGGGACACCGGCCGGGACGCCGTGCCCGGCACACGACCCTGGGGGACGACCCAGCCCCTCGTCGAGGCCCTGGTGGAGGGCATGGGACGCTCGTGGAACAACACCCGCCTGTCGCACACGGCCCTCGGGGCGCGGTTGCGCCACGTCTCCCACGGGATGGCCGACGAGGGCGGGACCCGCGTCCTGACCCTCGTGCAGGAGTCGCAGTCCCCGCACATGAGGGTGACCACCGTCCTGAGGAGTGCCGAAGGGGGCTCCGCCGTCCAGGCGGTGACCAGTCTGGAGAGCCTCTCGGGGGAGGCCGTGCGCCTCAATGCCCTGTCCTCCCTCGCCCTGGGGTGCCTGGTCGCACCGGGATCGGGGGAGGAGGACCTCGAGCTCGTACGCGGGAGGTCCGCCCAACTGGCCGAGAACCGGTGGTGGGGCTCACTGCTGTCCGGGCCGGGGGGACTGGCGGACGTCCACACGCACCTCCACCGCAACCAGTCCGCCAGGGGATCGGTGGAGGCCACCGGAACCTCGACCTGGACGACCGCCGCTGACCTGCCCGCCGGGGTCCTGCACGACACCCGCTCCGGGCGGGCGCTGTGCTGGCAGGTCGAGCACGACGGGGACTGGCACTGGGAGGTCGACGCCATCCGGGAGGGCGGGGACGCCCTCGCCCTCGTGCTCGGCGGACCCGACGACCTCCACCACTCGGCCGTGCGCGTGCTGGCGCCCGGTGAGGTGTTCGACAGCGTGCCCGTGTCCGTCTCCTTCAGTGCGCTGGGGGTGGAGGGCGCGGTCGCCGCGATGACCCACCACCGGCGGTGGTTGCGCTCCCGGCACGTCCACGCCGGGATCCCCGTCGTCTACAACGACTACATGAACACCCTCGACGGAGATCCCTCCGAGGAGGTGGACCTCTCCCTGGCACGCGCCGCGGCGGAGGTGGGCGCGGAGGTCTTCTGCGTCGACGCCGGGTGGTACGCGGACTCCGGGGTTGACTGGTGGGCCAGCGTGGGGGACTGGGAGCTCTCCCGTCAACGCTTCCCCTCCGGCCTGTCCGCCCTCGTCGGGCAGGTCCGCGACCTGGGGATGCGCCCCGGGATCTGGATGGAGCCGGAGGTCGTCGGTGTCAGCTCCGTGGCCGCGGGGCGGCTCCCCGACTCGGCGTTCCTCAGCCGCGGGGGAGTGCGGGTGCGTGAACAGGACCGCTACTTCCTCGACCTGCGTGACCCCGCCGCGCGCGAGCACCTGGACCGGGCCGTCGACGCACTCGTGGACGCGGGGGTGGAGTACTTCAAGTTCGACTACAACGTCACCCCGGGGGCCGGCTCGGATGCCGGTGGGACGAGTCCCGGCGCGGGGTTGCTCGACCACGGGCGCGCCCACCTGGACTGGTACGACGCCCTGCGTCGGCGCCACCCCCGTGTCGTCCTCGAGTCCTGCTCCTCCGGCG
>NZ_CCXH01000013.1 GCF_000820725.1 Actinomyces polynesiensis
GGTCACAGTCGAGTCTCAGCGGTGAATCCGAGCCGCGAATGCCGCGTGTCGAANAGGCGTTGCCCAGAGCAGGACAACGCTGGCCCTGTGCTCGACACCAGTGTANAGCACTGGTGGATCGCGCGCCTCGTCGGCGCTGCTGTCATCGGTGACCAGCGGGTTGCGCCGGGCGAGCACCACCGAGCTGAGCGCCGCCCGGGCACGCCCGGGGACGTGCGCGTGGCGCTCGGTGTGGGCCCGTCCGTGGCGATCGGTCCACGTGGTGGGTCCCTCGGGGCGGACGGGGACGGCCGGGCCCCCCGTCGCTGCCGGCACGGCGGTCACCGCGTGCCCCCGGAGAACAGGTGTGCCAGGGCGTCGCCGGTGAGGGCAGTGTCCTCGGGCAGCATGACGGCGGACTCGTCGCGGACCCGGTCGTGGTCCGCCGAGACCGCGTAGGAGGTCTCGGTGCTGCCGGCGTGCCAGTACCCGATGACCAGCTGGCCGGCCCTGGGTACGCCCAGCGCGCGGACCTCCCGTCGGAGCCTGCGCACCACGTGGGACTCCGCCGAGACCCAGACGAAGGCCTCCTCCAGCGCCACCGGCACCTCCGCCAGCTCGGCGCGGGCCTCTTGCGTGAGCAGGCCCGAGAAGGCGGCGGGCGTCCCCCCGCGGTGCAGCCACCTCACCTCGACACCGTCCGGGTGTGCCAGCTCCTGCTCGTCCTCCGGGCCGTCGACCTCCAGCAGTGCCACACCACGCTGGTGGGTGGGCAGCTGCTCGAGGATGGCGGAGGCCCCGGGCAGGCCGGTGTCGTCGGCCACCAGGAGGATCCAGGTGCAGGGCCCGGGCAGGCGACCGCCCCCGCCCAGCGCGCCGAGCCGGTCGCCGGGGCGCGCGTCCTCCACCCAGGCCGAGGCCAGTCCCTCGCGCCCGTGACGCACGAAGTCCACGTCCAGCGTCGCCGCGTCCACGTCGAAGTCACGGACCGTGTAGGTGCGCACCCGCTCGCGCTGCCCGGGGGTGAAGTCGTAGTGGTGCCCCTCCCCGGGGGTGGGGAGGTCCGGTGAGGCGCCCTCGTGGGGGAAGAGCAGTTTGATGTTGGGGATGCGGGGTGCACGCAGGTAGGCGGCGACGCCCTCGCCCGCGAAACGGACCCGGCGCATGCTGGCCGAGACGTCGTGGACGGCGGCGACCTCGATGAGGGCGGGCAACCCGTCGGTGTCGTGACGGTGGCCGCCCCGCCGCCCCGAGTGGCCGCGGGGCTCAGGGTGGTCGTGGTGTCCCGGGTGGTCGTGGTGTCCGTGCCGGTCGCTCATGCGCTCCTCCTCGAGTCGGGTCCGCCGGTGGGGATGATCCAGGGCCGTCCGGTGACGGGATCGGGCAGGCACAGGCAGGGCACGTCGTAGACCTCCTCGATGAGGGCGGCGTCGACGACGTCCTCGGGTCGCCCCTGGGCGATGACGCGCCCCTCCTTCATGACGATGAGGTGGCTGGCGTAGCGGAACGCCAGGTTGAGGTCGTGCAGCACGGCCACCAGTGTGTACCCGCCGCCCTCGTGGAGCCCGCGGCACAGGTCCAGGACCTCCAGCTGGTGGGTGAGGTCCAGGAAGGTCGTGGGCTCGTCGAGCAGCAGCAGTGGCGTCTCCTGGGCGAGCACCATGGAGAGCCACACGCGCTGCCTCTGCCCGCCCGAGAGCTCGTCCACACGTCGCCCGGCGAGGTCGGTGACGCCGGTCGCGGCGAGGGCGTGGGCGACCGCCCGGTCGTCCTCGGGCGACCACTGGCGCAGCAGGGACTGGTGGGGGAAACGTCCGCGCGCCACC
>NZ_CCXH01000014.1 GCF_000820725.1 Actinomyces polynesiensis
GCCTGAGGGGGGCGTCCGTCATGAGGACCTCCTGCACGGTGTGGGAGAGGGTTCGCCCGGGCGTCGTGCGCCCAGCGGATGGACCGGGGTCGGGCGGGTGCCCGGCGGACGAGGGCGGGACCGCGTGCCGGTGGCGGGGAGAGTGACCGGGGTGGTGCCGCACGGACGAGGGCGGGGTCGCAGAACACCCGTCGCGGTGGGACCGGGGTCGCTGCGGTGTGCACCGCGCGGGCGGTGACGGCGCAGGAACGGTCGGGTGGTCGAGGACATGCGTCTCACACCTCCCGGCTCCGGGTGAGCAGCCACAGCAGGTAGAGGCCGCCCAGGGCCCCGGTGGTCAGGCCCACGGGCAGCGCGACACCGACGGGCAGGTGGACCGAGACGACGTCGGCGGCGGTGAGCAGCACGGCGCCGGCCAGTGCCGAGGTGAGCACCTGGACNCGGGCACGCGGTNAGACGGGAGGCGACCTGGGGGGCCGCCAGGGCGATGAAGGCAATGGGTCCTGCGGCCGCCACGGCGGCAGCTGTGAGCACGACGGCTGCGAGCATGGTGACCACGCGGGTGCGTTCCGTGTCGACGCCGAGCTGGCGTGCCTGGTCCTCACCCATCTCCAGGGCATCCAGGCGGCGGGCCAGCATGGCCAGCAGCGGCACCATGACCACCACGGCCCCGAGGACTGGCCAGGCATCGGCCCAGGTGCGGGCGTTGAGGGACCCCGACAGCCAGATCCGTGCCCGTGTCGCGAGGTCCAGGTCGCCCCGGGCGAGGACCAGGGTGTTGAGGGCCCCCAGGAAGGCGCTGACGCCGATGCCGACGAGGATCAGGCGGTACCCGCCGGTGGCGCCGTCGGAGCGCGCCAGGACGTAGACGACGACGGCGGTGACCAGGCCGGTGCCGATGGCGGCCAGTGAGGTGGCGGCGGGTCCCGCGTCGAGGACGACGATCTGGATGACGGCTCCCGTGGCGGCCCCGGTGGTGAAGCCGATGACATCGGGGGACCCCAGGGCGTTGCGCGACACGGACTGGAACACGCAGCCGGCGGCACCCAGTGCCATGCCGACGGCCGCCCCCGTGAGTGCACGGGGGAGGCGGATGGTGGTGACCACCTGGGCGGCGCGTGGGTCGGTGGCGTGGCCCGTCAGCGCCGAGAACACCTCGGCGGGGGAGAGGGAGATCTTCCCCGACATCAGGGTGACGAGGGCCAGGGCCAGTCCCACCACGACCAGCGCGATGCTGACCAGCAGGGCGCGCGCCGGCACCCGCAGGCGTGCCGGACCCACGGCGAGTCGGAGCTCGGTCGCTCCTGCGCCGGCCGCTCCTGCGCCGGCCGGCCGGACCGGTGGGCCGGGAGCGGGCGTGACGGGCACGTACGGACCGGCCGCGACCGGGCGGTGCCCGTCCCAATGGTCGGTGCGTCCCCGGTCGGGTGGCGACCCGTTGGGTGAGGTGGCGGTGCCCGGGAGTCCGGAGGGTGCGGTGGTCACAGTCCGACCACCCGCCCTCGTCGCACGAGCACCACGAAGAACGGCGCCCCGATCAGGGCCGTCATGACGCCGGCCCCGACCTCGCCGGGGTGGATCACGACGCGACCCAGGACGTCCGCGAGCAGCAGCGCGAAGGCCGCCACCAGTGCCGAGGCCGGCAGCAGCCACCGGTGGTCGGTGCCGACCAGGGCGCGGGCGATGTGGGGGGCCGCCAGGCCGACGAAGGCGATGGGGCCGGCCACAGCCGTCGCGCCACCGGCCAGGACGAGCACTGCGAGGTTGGTCAGCGCCCAGGTGCGGCGCGTGTCGACCCCCAGGGCGGCGGCGAGATCGGGCCCCAGGGCCACGGAGTTCAACGGCCCCGCGAGCACCACGGCCAGCACGGCGCCGACGAGGAGGCACAGGGCGGCGACGGGGACGGAGTCCCAGCCGCGTCCCTGGAGGGAGCCGGTGGCCCAGTTGCGGAAGGAGTCGAAGACGGTCTGGGGACTGGACAGGATGACCGCCATTGTCACCGAACTGAGCATGACGGACAGGCCGGCCCCTGCCAGGACCAGACGCACGGGGTTGACCCCGGCCTCGCCCGCCCGCCCCAGACGGTGAACGACCAGGGAGGCGATGCCCGCGCCGAGGAAGGCGAACCAGGCGTAGACGTCGACCGAGGCCGCCCCGGTGACCGAGAGCCCGACGACCACGCCCGCAGCCGCTCCGGAGTTCACGCCCAGGGTGCCCGGTTCCGCCAGGGCATTGCGCGTGAGGGTCTGCATGAGGGCCCCGGCCAGTCCGAGGCACCCGCCGGCGAGCACGGCGATGAGCGTGCGCGGCACGCGGAGCTCGCGGATGACCAGGTGGGCGTCGTCCGTCGGGTCGAATGCCCTCAGCGCTTCGACCACGGTCCCCACGGGGACCAGGCGCGACCCGACCGCCACGCTGAGC
>NZ_CCXH01000015.1 GCF_000820725.1 Actinomyces polynesiensis
CGCCAGGGGCACGAGGGCCACGAGCAGCCCCACGAGGAGGGCCCTGCGGGCGAGGATCCCCCGGAACTCCTCGGAGTGCTGGGCGTCGGCGGGACCGGGAGGGGACACGGGCGCCGTCCCCGGGGACACGGGCACGACCCGCTCGGCGCTCCGCCCAGCGGGGCTGTTGGCCGGTGGGGACGCCACCGGGGTGGGAGCCGCCGGGAGCGTGGGGTGCACGACCACAGGGGAGGGCCCCGAGCCACGTGGGCCGGACCTTCCCCTGTGGGACGTGCCGCCGCCGGTCATCGGATCAGCCCAGCGCCTCGACGACGGCGTCGACGAAGAGCCTGCCGGAGTAGTAGTCGATGCGGAACGACGTCGGACCCAGGGGGTACACCTGCGAGGAGGTGACCGCGGGGACGTTCGCGAGGACGGGTTCGGACTCGAAGGCCTTCACGGTGTCATCGGTGCCGGTGAGCAGGAAGACGGTCTCCCCGCCGATGGCCGTGGAGAGGTTCTCCAGGGTGACGAATGCGAAGTCGGAGCGCGCCTGCTCGCTGGTGTCGAGATCCTCGGGAGCCTCATGAACCTCGACGCCGAGGGCCTCCAGGAGCTGGGCATGGGGCCCGGTCCTCTTGGCGATGCCCTGGTCGGCGCCGGGACCGTTGAAGGAGACGATCGAGGCACCGCCCGTGGGGGCGGTGATCCTGGCTGCCGCCTCGGAGGTGTGGGTGTCGAAGTCGTCGATGGCCGCGGTGGCGTCGGCCTCGTGCCCGGTGGCCTCACCGAGCTCCTCGGCGAGGTCCTGCCAGGTCTGCTTGGAGTAGTCCACGACGATCGTGGGGAACTGGGCGGCGATCTGGTCGTAGTTGTCGACGACGGAGTCAGCGCCCGCGGTCGAGACGACCACGAGGTCCGGGTCCGCGGCGATCAGGGACTCGAGGTCGAACTCGAGGTTCGGGTAGAGCACCTCGACACCGCGCTCATCGGCGACATCGGCCCACTGGGAGAAGAACCCCTTGTCATCGGTGATGTCGGAGAGGGAGGTCGCGGCGGAGGCGACAACCGGCGCGTTGATGGCGAGGAGGGTTCCCGTGGCCGAGATCGAGGTCGAGACGATGCGCTCGGGCTGGGAGTCCAGCTCCAGCTCGCCCTTCTCGTGGGTGACGGTGCGCGGCCACTCGCCGGAGCCGGAGGCCGATCCGGACTGGGAGGCCGTGCCCGACTGGTCGGCGGTGCCGGACTGGTCGGACTGTGCGCCACCTCCGGAGCAGGCTGTCAGTGTCACGGCGGCGAGTGCGGCGGCGAAGGTGGTGAACAGGCGGGCGGGGCGGGCTCGCATGGGGCTCCTCTGGTCGTTGCGGGGTCTCCTTGACCTGCCGGGACGCTCCGGCAGCGCGGATTAGGTTAGCAATGGCTTACCTAATACAACCAGCCCTGTGACCCGCCTCACCCCGCGAAGTCCGCTCTGTTCTCACCCCGAAGTCCGCTCTGTTCGGGCACTGAGGTCCGCTCTGTTCGGGCACTGAGGTCCGTCCCGTCGAAGCCTCGAGGTCCGCCCTCGTGAAGGGCCGAGATCGGTACTGACGCCTCATGGGACGGACTTCGACCCCAGAACTGAGCGGACTTCGACCCTGGAACAGAGCGGACTTCGACCCGAGAACTGAGCGGACTTCGACCTCAGAACAGAGCGGACTTCGAGGTCAGAACAGAGCGGACTTCGCCGAGGGGGTCAGCGGGGGGAGAGGTCGACCATGCGCAGCACCACGGCCCCGGTGCGGTCGGACCCGGCCACGTCGACCAGCGCCACCAGGCGCCAGTCCAGGTTGTCGTCCGGGTCGAGCAGGGTCTGCTCCACCAACCAGAACGGCCCCGTCCCGCCGGCGGCCCCGTCAGCCCGCTCCGCGGCATCCTCCACTGCCTCCACCACGGCCTCGGGCACACCGACCGCCAACATCTCCGTGCGCTCGGGCGCCTCCACGATCCGGCACAGGGAGGCAGAGCGTGCCCGCTGGTCGATGCCGATCCAGTCGTGCTCCGCCCAGTAACGCGCCAACGCCCGGTCCCAACGCTCCTCGTCCCACCCCGACGGTCCGTCCAGGCGCGCCAGGGCCGCCACGTTGTCACGGCTCATGAGCTCCACCCGGCGGAACACCGCGGTGCGGATGGCGGTGCGGAAGGCGTGCCGGTTCGCGGAGAAGGACACGGTCCCGTCCTCGTCCGCGCCGAAGGCCAGTTCCGCACCCGACGCACCACCGGAGCCGCCCTCGTCGGCGCTGCGCGCCTCCTCGACGCGCCCGGAGGACAGCGCCTCCCACTCGTCCAGCAGCGAGGAGTCCACGGCGCGGATGAGCCCGGCCAGCCAGGAGATGATCGCGCGGACCTCCTCGGTCATGGCCTCCTCGGGGACCACCTGGCGCAGCGCCCGGTAGGCGTCGGTGAGGTAGCGCAGGACGACGCCCTCGGAGCGCCCGACGTCGTAGCGGCTGACCAGCTCCGTGAAGGTCATCGCGTTCTCGACCATCTCGCGCACCACGGACTTCGGGGAGATCTCCAGGTCCCCGACCCAGGGGTTGGAACGCACGTAGGTGGCGAAGGCGGGCTCCAGCAGCTCCTCCAGTGGTCGCGGCCAGGTGACCTCCTCCAGGGCGGCCATGCGGTCGTCGTACTCCATGCCCTCGGCCTTCATCGCGGCCACGGCCTCCCCGCGGGCCACGCGCCGCTGCGCGAAGAGCAGGGGACGGGGGTCCTCCAGCACAGACTCCACCACGGAGACGACGTCGAGGGAGTAGGTGGGGGACTCCGGGTCCAGCAGGTCCAGTGCCGCCAGGGCGAAGGGGGACAGGGGCTGGTTGAGGGCGAAGTCGTCGGGCAGGTCGGCCACGAGGCGCAACCGTGGCAGCCCGTCCGCTGCCGCCTGGGCGGAGGGGACGTGGTCGACGACGCCGGCCTGGCGCATCGACTGGTAGATCTCCGCCAGCCGGCGCAGGTGCGGGTTGGACTCCCGTGGCGGGTCGTCGTTGTCGCGGGCCAGGTGGACGAGGTGCTCGCCCGGATCGCGCGAGGGCGGACCCGCCAGCACGTTGAGCACCATCGAGTGGGTGAGGGCGAACTGGGACTGCAGCTGTTCGGGCGCCGCGTCGCGCAGGCGCTCGAAGGTGGAGCGCGTCCAGGAGACCTGCCCCGCCCCCGCCGACTTCGGGGCGGACTTCTGCGCCTTCTTGCGGGCGCGCTTGGCCTCGCGCTCGTCCTTGGCCGCCTCCTCAGCGGCCGTGAGCCGCGCGCGCCGCCGCGCGTTCTCGACCTCGTGCTCGGGGGCCAGCACCCGCACGAAACCGACGGTGTCGAAGCCGGCCCGCCCGGCGCGGCCCGCGATCTGGTGGAACTCGCGCGCGGAGAGGTGGCGCATCCGCTCCCCGTCGAACTTCACCAGGGAGGTCAGCAGCACGGTGCGGATGGGGACGTTGATGCCCACGCCCAGGGTGTCGGTGCCGCACACGATGGCCAGCAGCCCCTGCTGGGTGAGGCGCTCGACGAGGCGGCGGTAGCGCGGCAGCATCCCGGCGTGGTGGACGCCGATGCCCTGGGAGAGCAGGTGGCGCAGGACCTGGCCGAAACCGCGCCCGAACTGGACGGTCCTGAGGGCGGCGGCGATGCGTTCCTTCTGCTCGGGCGAGATGAGCTTGCGCCGGTCGAAGGACTGCGCGGTCTCCACGGCGTCGCGCTGGGCGAAGTGGACGATGTAGACGGGCCAGCGGCCCTCACCCAGCAGGCGCTCGACCGTGTCGTGGATGTCGTCGACGACGTACTCGAACTCCAGGGGGACGGGGCGCTCCGCGTCGTCCACCAGCGCGACCTCGCGTCCGGTGCGCTCCTCCCAGCGGGTGCGGAAGCGGGTGGTGTCGCCCAACGTCGCGGACATGGCGACGTACTGGGGGCGGGTGAGCTCCAGGAGCGGCACCTGCCAGGCCCAGCCGCGCTGGGGGTCGCCGTAGTAGTGGAACTCGTCCATGACGACCATGTCGGTGTCCAGGTCCGCACCCTCGCGCAGAGCCTGGTTGGCGAGGATCTCCGCCGTGCAGCAGATGATGGGGGCGGCGGCGTTGAGTGAGACGTCCCCGGTGACCATCCCGACGTTGTCGGCACCGAAGAGTGCCACCAGGTCGAAGAACCTCTCCGAGACCAGGGCCTTCAGGGGAGCCGTGTAGTAGGAGCGGCCCCCCCGGGCCAGCGACACGAAGTGTGCGGCCAGGGCGATCATCGACTTGCCCGACCCGGTGGGGGTGGCCGCGATGACGTGGTTCCCGTCGAGGATCTCCAGCAGCGCCTGCTCCTGGTGGGGGTAGAGGGGGCGACCCGATCCCTCCGCCCAGCCGGAGAACGCCTCGAAGAGGGCGTCGACGTCCTCGAGCTGCCCGTGGTCCTCGAGGTCGTCGAGCAGGTCGTTGAGCATCGCGGTCATGGGGACATTGTCCCCCATGGACGAGGGCGGCCCCTGCGTCCGGGGGGACGGGGGGTCCTGCGGGCGGTTGTCCCCCATGGACGAGGGCGGCCCCTGCTGTCGGGCGGTGAACTGCCCGGTGCGGCACCGATGCGCCCGAGACCCGCCCGGGCGGGCACGGCCTGCGAGGCGGCGTTGTCCAGGAGCTTCTCCACCTGGACGCGGTGGAGACCCGGTCCGGGGAACGTGTGCGCGACGGAGGCCCCGACGGCCTGCGTGGCCAGCCCGCGACCGGTGTGGTCCCGGTCCGGCCCGTACACCACGGGGCAGGACCGGAGGGCACCTCGCGTGATGCCACTCAGGGTGAGCCGACCCGTCGTCCCGCCCTCGTCGTCCCGCGCTCGTCGTCCCGCCCTCGTCGTCCCGGGGGTCGATGAGTCGGATGCGCGAAGCCGTGGTCGTGGCCAGGGCGCAGGGGAGGACGAGGGGCCCGGGGTGGGGAACGTGCGGACTAGGCTGGCGGCATGCGAATCGTGCGCTTCTCCGACGGTGACTCCCCACGCTACGGCGCCCTCGAGGACGACTCCACCCGGGTCGTCGTGCTCAAGGGTGACCCACTCTTCTCCCCGGTCGAGCCCTCCGGGCAGATCGTCGAGCTGGAGGAGATCCGCCTGCTCTCCCCGGTGATCCCGCGCTCCAAGGTGGTGGGCGTGGGCAAGAACTACGCCGACCACGCCCGCGAGATGGGCGGGGAGGCACCGGACCACCCGATCCTCTTCCTCAAGCCGAACACGTCCGTGATCGGTCCCGACGACCCGATCGTGCTGCCGTCCTGGTCCCAGGAGGTCCACCACGAGGCCGAGCTGGCCGTCGTCATCAAGTCCCTCGCCAAGGACGTCGAACCCGGCGACGTGGACGACATCATCCTGGGCTGCACCTGCGCCAACGACGTCTCCGCCCGTGACGCCCAGCGCGCGGACGGCCAGTGGACGCGCGCCAAGGGCTTCGACACGGCCTGCCCACTGGGTCCCTGGATCGTGGTGGACCCGGAGCTGGACGTCACCGACCTGCGCGTCACCGCCTCAGTCAACGGGGAGCTGCGCCAGTCCGACACGACCGCGCACATGCTCACCCCCGTGCGTGAGCTGGTGTCCTACGTGTCCAAGGTCTTCACCCTGCTGCCCGGCGACGTCATCATCACCGGCACGCCCGCAGGGGTCGGCCCGATCGTCGAGGGCGACCACGTCGACATCGCCATCGAGGGCGTGGGCACGCTGTCCAACCCCGTCGTGCGCCGCTGAGCGAGCCGGGACGGCGCCTCCCGCGGGGGCGCCGACGCGGAGCAGCCCCGCGGTGAGCGGATGACCGGGGGCTGGCGGTGGGACATCGACGTCGGACGGAGGGGAACCATGGCAAGGATGCTGGTCCGGGTGGTCGGGGAGTGGACCCTGGTGATCACCGGCTACTGGTTGATGTCCGACCTGGGAGCGGCCATCGCCGACGGGGTCGAGGTGGCGGACCGATCCGCCGGTGGCACCGGGAGCGGGGGACTGGCTACCGTCCTCTCCTTCGTCGTGGCGACGGCGCTCGTCCTGTACGTGACCGCCCTCGCAGCCGCGCACACCGCAGCGCTCCACGACGCCCTCCGGGCCGGGAGGAAGCGGAGAATCGCCCTCCCCGACTGAGGTGACCGGGGCCCTGGCCGGCGCTCCCGACGACGCCTGCTCCGCCACCCGGCGAGGTCGTGCCCTGGAGCGCCCGTGCGTGGGCGTGTCCTCGCTCGTCGATCCGCCCTCGTCCGTCGACGAGTCGCGGCGTGGAGCGCGCCGATCCATTGGAGTCCTCGTCCGTCGGTGCGTCCGTCCGGCGCCGCCCTCGTCCGTCGGTGCGTCCTCGCCCGCGGGTGCTCCCGTCCGGCGCCGCCCTCGTCCGCGTTCCCGCGCCCCCCGCCGACGCCCCTGCCGAAGTGGCCCCTGCGTCGACTACGCTCATGAACACCGTCACACAGGAGGTCACAGCACCATGAGCACTGCTCCGTTCCCCACAGACCCCGGCCTCACACCCTCCACCTCGACACTGGCCGTGGAGATGGCCGGCCTCGACGTCATCCCCGAGTCCGAGCGCAAGGGCACGCCCTCGAACCTGTTCATGCCCTGGTTCGCTGCCAACATCTCCGTCCTGGGCATCTCCTGGGGCGCGTGGGTGCTCGGCTTCGGCATCTCCTTCTGGCAGGCGGTCATCGCCTCCGTCGTCGGCGTCGTCCTCTCCTTCCTCGTCTGCGGCCTCATCGCCATCGCCGGAAAGCGGGGCTCCGCCCCGACCCTGGTGCTCTCGCGCGCCGCATTCGGTCATGACGGCAACCGCATCTCGGCGGCGATCTCCTGGATGCTCACCGTGGGCTGGGAGACGTTCCTGTGCATCATGGCCGTCCAGGCCTCCGCCACCGTCATGGGGGCACTCGGCGTCACCAACCACCTGCTCTCCCAGGTCATCGCCCTCGTCCTGGTGGTGGCGATCGCCGGAGGAGCGGGCATCCTCGGCTTCGACACGATCATGCGGGTCCAGACCTGGATCACCTGGGCCACGGCGGTCCTCACCGTCATCTACGTCGCCCTCGTGCTGCCCCACATCAGTTGGGAGGCCGTCTCCGCACTGCCCGCCGGCCCCACGACCGCCGTCATCGGCGCCCTGTGCATGGTCCTCACGGGCTTCGGGTTCGGGTGGATGAACGCCGCCGCCGACTACTCCCGCTACCTGCCGCGCAAGTCCTCCACCGGGGGCGTCGTCTTCTGGACGACCTTCGGGTCCTCCCTGCCACGGTGCTGCTGGTCCTCATCGGCCTCCTCCTGGTCGGCTCGGACCCCGCCCTGGGCGACGCCATCAACCTCGACCCGATCGGCGCACTGACCACGATCCTGCCGACGTGGTTCCTCGTGCCCTTCGCGGTGGTGGCGATCCTCGGCCTGGTGGGCGGCATCGTCATGGACATCTACTCCTCGGGCCTGTCGATGCTGGCCACGGGTGTGCCGATCATCCGCCCGGTCGCCACCGCCATCGACGGGACGATCATGCTGGTGGGCACCATCGTCGTCGTGTTCTTCACCGACAGCTTCTTCGGTCCCTTCCAGGGCTTCCTCATCACCCTGGGCACGGTGATCGCCGGCTGGGGCGGCGTGATGATCGCCGACATCCTCCTGCGCAAGTCCGACTACAACGAGCCCGACCTCTTCCGCCGCACCGGCGTCTACGGCTCGGTCAACTGGGGGGCGATCGCCTCGCTGGCGGTGGCGACCTTCGTCGGCTGGGGGCTCGTGGTCAACACCTACGCCTCCTGGCTGGGATGGCAGGGCTACCTGCTCGGACCCCTCGGTGGGCGTGAGGGCAACTGGGCGTACTCCAACATCGGGGTCTTCCTGGCCCTGGTCATCGGCTTCGTCGGGTACCTGCTGACCTCACGCGGGCGCGTGAGGCGTCAGGAGGAGGTCGGTGCGAGACTCTTCGGGGTCGACGGTGCGGACGGCGCACCCGGTGTCGGCGGGGCGAGCGGCGCGGAGGGGGCCCAGCGATGACCCCGGAGGAGATGCGCTCCACGCTCCTGCGCGCCGAGTCCCACGAGGACGCCCGCGCCATCATCGAGCTCTCCGGCGTCGAGCACCACGACACGGTGGTGGTCCTCGGCTCCGGCCTGTCGGGGGCCCTGGACGGCTGGGGCGAGCCGCGTTCGCGGTTCCGGCTCTCCGAGATCCCCGGGGTCCTCGAGCCGCAGGCCGACGGCCACCTCGACGAGGTCCGCTCCTACCGTCGCGGCGACCACGACGTCCTCGTCGCGCTCGGGCGCACCCACCTGTACGAGGGCGTCTCCGCCTCCCACGTCACGACCTTCGTGCGCGCGGCCGTCGCCGCGGGGGTCGGGACGGCGGTGCTGTGCAACGCCAACGGGTGCCTGCGGGACTGGGAACTCGGGGACGTCATGGCGGTGGAGGACCACCTGAACTTCTCCGGGCACTCGCCCTTCGACGGGACGGTCTTCCTGGACACCACCGGTGTCTGGGACCCGGAGCTGACGGAGGCGTTGGCCGGGGTGTGCCAGAGGCGCGGGGTGTACGCGATCCTGCGGGGTCCCGAGTACCAGACCCGCGCCGAGACCCGGTGGCTGGCCGGTACGGGCGCGGGCTGCGTGGGGATGTCGACCGTCATGGAGGCGCTCACCCTGCACGCGCTGGGTGTGCGTGTGGGCGGGATGAGCGTGGTCTCGGACCTGTCCTTCGCCGCGGCGCCCACCGACCCGGCAGTGGTGCTGGAGGCGGCGGCCCGGGCGGGGGAGACGGTGCGCCGGGGCGTGGAGGCGGTCCTCGCCCTCCCCTGACCCCACCCCTCGCCGAAGTCCGCTCTGTTCGGGGCCCGAGGTCCGCTCTGTTCTGGCGGTGAGGTCCGCCCTGCCTCGGCCCGGTCCAGTGCCGATGTCCGTCCCGGGGAGGTCCTGGTGGATCGGTGGGGTCCGGTGGACCCTTGGCCGCCCTCGTCAATGGGCCGCCCGACCCGGCGGCGGGGAAACGCGTGGCAGGGTGCGCCCGCGAGGGAGGACCCCAGACCTGAACCCGCCAGTGGACCTCACGGGGCGAAATGAGCGGACCTCACCGCCAGAAGTGAGCGGACCTCGGCGGAGAGCGGGCGGGGGACGGGCAAAGGGGGTCAGGGGAGGAGCGCGAGGGTGCGCCCGACGATCTCGTCGGCGCACTGGTGGGAACACGCCAGGTTGATGCGGGCCCACTGCTCCCACCCGGTGCCGAGCGTGCGGCCGGCGTTCACCGCGATGTGTGCACGCTCGCGCAGCGCGGCGGCCGGATTGGGGTCGAGGCCCAGACCCTCGAAGCCCCACCACGTGAGGTAGGTGGCCTCAGGGGCCGTGAAGTCGACGGGGGAGTCGCGGAGCGCGTCGGCGACGAGGGAGATGTTCTCCGAGATGTAGCGGCGGACCTCGCCCTGCCACTCCAGGCCGTCGGTGTAGGCGGCGATCGTCCCCACCGCGCCGATCGTGGAGGCACCGTGGGCGACCCCGCCCCCGAAGGCATCCCAGCGCTCGCGCAGCTGCGGGTCCGGGAGGATCACCTGCGCGCAGGGCAGACCCGCGATGTTCCAGCCCTTCGAGGCGGCGGTCGCCGTGACCGTGTGTGCGGCGAACTCCGCACCGAGGCGCGCGTAGGAGAGGAAGGGCGTGGTGGGGTCGTCGAGGACGAGGGGGGAGTGGATCTCGTCGGAGAAGACGAGGGCGTCGTACCGCGAGACGAGTGCCTGCAGGTCGCGGAGCTCCTGTTCGGTGAGGACGCGCCCGGTCGGGTTCCAGGGGTTGCACAGGACCACCAGGCCAGCACCCGCCTCGAGCCCGGCGCGGATCCCGTCGAGGTCGAGCGCCCACCCGAGTCCGCCCGCGGCCTCCCCGTGCAGGGACGGCACCTCGATGACCTCACGCTCGTGGCCACCGGGAATGGTCAGGAACGGCATGTAGGCGGGGGTGGGGACGATGACGGGCGCACCGGGGCGCACCAGGTGGTCGAGGGTGGCGTGGAGGGCGGGGAGCACGGACTCCGCCAGGCGGATGTCATCGGCCGACAGATCCCAGCCGAAGCGGGTGTGCTGGTACTCGGCGAGGGCGTCGGCGACGCGGGGGGCGATCCACGAGGGTTGGTAGCCGAGCAGGCCGTCGTCGATGGCACCCTTCATGGCCGCGGCGACCTCCGGGGCGGTACCGAAGTCCATCTCCGCGACCCACGCCCCGATGGTCGGACTGCCGTCCTTGGCGGTGATGCCCGTCCACTTGAGACTGCCGGTGCGGCGGAGCTCGTCGTCGGAGAACGTGCGGATCGGCATGGAGGTCGTCCCATCGACGCAGGTTGTCCACAGGGACCGGAGCGACCATGGAACTCCGTCGAGTCCGCAGGATGCGGGGGCGAGCTCTGGGGAGGTTCATGCAGGGGGTGCTCCCCGGTCGGGGAGCACCCCTTCGTACCGGACGGTGGGCGCTTTCAGGACTGCACTGTACGACATCGGTCGGCCCCGCTCCGCACTCCGGATCACGGAGTGTTTCGGACCGCGCACTGCTCCGGAGGGAACGAGGGCGCGAGCATCGAACATTCCTAACACCTGAGACGTGAAGGTTCACATCAAACCTGTTACTCTGAACGCGGCCGGTGGGAGCGAGGGTGCTCGGGCGAGACGGGTGCCGCACTCCTGGTGGGTAGATGGCATTGGTGGACTGCGGAGTTGCGGCCCGCCGTGGAATCCACTGGTGAGGATTGGAGTGGGACGACATGAATGAACGCCTTGGGGCACTGTCTGCCGCGGGGGTCTCGATCTGGCTTGATGACCTGTCCAGGAGCCGCCTGAGGAGTGGGAACCTGGCGCATCTCATCCAGGAGTTCTCGGTGACGGGTGTGACCACGAACCCCACGATCTTCGCCGCAGCACTCTCCGAAGGATCGGACTACGAGACGCAGCTCGCGGATCTCGGCGGTGTTCCGGCCGAGGTCGCCATCACCGAGCTGTGCGCGGCCGATGTGCGCGACGCCTGTGATGAGTTCGCTGAGACCTACCGGGACAGCGCCGGGTACGACGGTCGTGTCTCGATCGAGGTGTCCCCTGCGCTGGCGAATGACGCGCGGGGGACGATCGAGGAAGCAGCGAAGCTGCACGAGCTCGTGGACAGGGAGAACGTCCTGATCAAGATCCCGGCCACCGATGCGGGTCTTGAGGCAATCGAGGAGACGATCGCATCCGGCATCTCGGTCAACGTCACCCTGATCTTCTCGGTCCGTCGATACGTGCAGGTCATGGAGGCTTATGTCCGAGGGCTTGAACGGGCCCGGGAACGGGGTCTGGACCTCAGCGGGATCCATTCAGTGGCCTCCTTCTTCATCTCCAGGGTCGACGGCGAGATCGACGCCCGCCTGCGGGCACTCGGTCGGTCCGACCTGGTGGGTCGGGCGGCCGTCGCCAATGCACTCGTCGCCCACGGTGCATTCGAGGAGTTCGTCGCCTCTGAGCGTTTCGAGATGCTGGCTGCCAGCGGTGCCAACATCCAGCGACCGTTGTGGGCGTCGACGGGCACCAAGGATCCTGCCTACCCGGACACGCTGTACGTCAGTGACCTGGTCGGCCCGGAGATCGTCAACACGATGCCCGAGAAGACACTCAGGTCCTTCGCTGACCACGGCACGGTCAACGGGAGTGTGGAGGGGCGACGGGCCGAGGGACAGGCACTGCTCGACGAGGTGGAGGCTGCCGGAGTCAACCTCGACGAGGTCTTCGAGCTCCTCGAGGCGCAAGGAGTCGAGAAGTTCCTCGCCTCGTGGGCCGAGCTGGTCGAGCGGGTCGAGGCGGCCACGGCAGCACTCGGGACCAGGGCCTGAGGCTCTGCTCGCCCCGTCCGCACGGGTGCGTCGCGTGGACGGAAGCCATCCGCATGTTCACACAGGCGGACTCCCGGACATACATGTCGTGTGAGAGTTCAATGCGATAAGTGTGAAAACCAACAACGAATGTGTTACTTTCTAACAGTGGCATCCACGCCGACGGGATCCCTCCCGTGCGGTGGCCACGAGAGTGTCTGGAGGAGACATGGGGTTCAGAGTTGTCCTTGCGGCGGACGAAGCCGGCGTGGACTACAAGGAAGCCATCAAGGCTGATCTCGAAGCGGATCCGCGAGTCGACGAGGTGATCGATGTCGGCGTCACCCCGCAGGAGAAGACGCCCTACCCCCACAAGGGAGTTGCCGGTGCCCGCGCCATCGCCCAAGGACGGGCGGACAGGGGCATCTTCATCTGCGGGACCGGGATGGGGATGGCGATCAGCGCGAACAAGGTTCCGGGTGTCCGGGCCTCCACGGCCCACGACAGCTTCTCCGTCGAGCGCCTCGTGATGTCCAACGACGCCCAGGTCCTGTGCCTCGGCGAGCGGGTGATCGGACGTGAACTCGCCCGCCGACTGGCCCGGGAGTTCCTGGACTACACGTTCGATCCGGCATCGCACTCCAAGGCCAACGTCGACCTGATCGTCCAGTACGAGTCGGAGGCAGGACCGTCCTCGGAGGGCCCGACCTGCGGCTGCTGAGAAGTCCAGCACCACGAGCTGCTGTCGTCGGCGCCTGAGGGCGCGACCCGACAGCTGTCCGGGGCCCGGCTCCCATTGGCCGGGGCCTCGGGGTCGCACGGAGAGGGGGCGCCTCTCCGTGCGACCAACATCCCCTCCGCGGCCAGTCGCGGGAGGAGAT
>NZ_CCXH01000016.1 GCF_000820725.1 Actinomyces polynesiensis
CCGCGGCCAGTCGCGGGAGGAGATGCATCCATGGCCGGATCCGAGGAAGGATCCATTTCTGTGGCCTTGCCAGTCGCATGATCACAAGGGAACAAAGATGTTCACAGCATCCCTGGGGGTATTCCTCTTCGGTCTCCTCGCGGCGCTTGCCGGTGGAGCCGTGGGCGCCGCGATCGGTGCCAACTACGCGTTCGTCCTGACCGGCTTCGCCGTGCTGACCTCCTGGGGCGTGTTCGCCGCCACGGGAAACACGTTCGGGTTCGACTACCTGGCCTTCGGTCCCTTCATGGGTCCCCACGTCGCATTCGCGGGTGGCGTGGCGGCGGCGATCTACGCCCGCTACCGCGGTCACATGGAAGACGGAAAGGACGTCAACTCCCCACTCGCGGGTCTGGGCAAGCCTGCCATCCTCGTGGTGGGCGCACTCTTCGGTGCTTTCGGCTACGTGTGCCAGATCGGTGTCAGCCACATTGCCTGGTTCGGCACACACACGGACTCCGTGGCCCTGTCCGTCCTCGTCTCCGGTCTCCTCGCGCGCGTCGTCTTCGGTGGTGTGCCTGGCCGGGGGCTCTTCCGTGGCTCCCTGCACACACCTGAGCTCTTCAGCCCCGAGGCGAAGACCTTCCCCGCCAAGATCAAGCCCGGTCCCAACGGCCGCTGGCTCGAGTGGCAGGAGAAGCCCAGCCAGCTGCTCGCCATCGGCGCATTCTTCGGCATCCTCGCCGGCGGCGCCTCGCTGTTCCTCGCCGCCAACGTCGGTGCCCACCTGTCCGAGCTCGGGTTCGCCAACAACCTCGCGGCTGCCAACGCCAACAGCTTCGGATTCGGGATCTCGGCAATCGTGGTGTTGTTCCTCATCACCAACAGGAACATGCCCGTGCAGCACCACGTCACCAACATCGCCGGTCTCGCAGCAGTGCAGTTCTTCCCGATCCTCATGGGCAGCACCTTCGCCGACTTCACCTGGACCGCGACAAGCGCCTGGGACTCGCATGCGTGGCTGATGGGTTTCCTGGCACTCCTGCTCGCGGCCGTCTTCGGCGTCTTCACTGCGGGACTCGGGGAGCTGTGCGCACGTCTTTGGTACAACCGCGGCACGAGCCACATCGACCCGCCTGCGGCTTCCATCTGGTTGGCCAACACGGTGGTCGTCTCCCTGGCGGCACTGCTCTCCTGAGTTCCACCCGACACATCCACGACATCCCGAACCGGAGGACATCCCCACATGACCGATGACACGCTGCAGTTCCCCACGGACTTCGGACAGGCCTACGTCTTCGACCTGGACGGAACCATCTACCTCGGGGACCACCTGCTGCCCGGCGCACGGCGCACCATCGAGGAACTCCGACGTCGTGGGATTCCGGTCCGGTTCCTGTCGAACAACCCGACGAAGAGCCCGGACCAGTACGTCGAGAAGCTGACCCGCCTGGGCCTGCCGACCGACATCTCGAACATCTGCAACACCGTGGTCACGACGACACGTTGGCTGACGGAGAATCATCCCGACGCGAAGCTGTTCCCCATCGCGGAGGAGCCCCTCAGACGCGCACTGGTGGAGGCAGGCTTCGAGCTGACGGACGACCCCGCACAGATCGACATCGTCATCGCCTCCTATGACCGCTCCTTCGACTACCGGAAACTCCAGATCGCCTTCGACGCGATCTGGTTCCACAAGCGGGCGTTCCTCATCCAGACGAACCCCGATCGTTTCTGCCCATTCCCGGGCGGACACGGGGAGCCGGACTGTGCCGCGATCACAGCTGCGATCGAGGCCTGCACGAATGAGAAGTGCCGGGTGAACCTCGGCAAGCCGTCCCCGATCATGCTCGCCGAGGCCCTCTCAGGTCTCGACGTCGAGGTCGGGCAGTGCGTGATGGTGGGCGATCGACTCCAGACCGACATCCAGATGGCCCTTGACACGGGCATGGGCTCTGCGTGCGTGCTCACCGGGGAGGCGACCTCCCGGGACGTCGCCTCCCTGGGCCCGGACCAGCGACCCACCTGGGTGCTGGACCGTGTCGACCGCCTGATTCCCGCAGCCATCTGGGACGAACTCGGCTGGACCACGGACAACGACTGAACGAACACGACTCTCAAGGAAGAGAACACCATGATTGACAGCGGACCTTACCTGCTCGGCATCGACTACGGCACGGAATCGTGCCGTGTGGCAATCTGTGACATCCACGGTCGCCCCCTGACGTTTGCGGCGACCCCCTACCCGACCACTCACCCGCATCCCGGATGGGCGGAGCAGAGCCCCGACGACTGGTGGAACGCCCTGCAGGCGTCCACCCACAAGGCGATCCAGAACGCGGGCATCTCGCCGTCGGCGATCGCCGGAATCTCCTACGACGCGACGACGCTGTCAATGGTCGCACTGGACTCGAAGGGCGAGGCCCTGCGACCGGCCCTCATGTGGATGGATGTCCGTGCCACAGAACAGGCAGCCCGTGCGGAGTCCTCCGACTCCGTCGCCCGCCTCTACAACGGCGCCGGCACCGCTCCCGCGATCGCCGAGTGGTACCCGTTCAAGGCTGCCTGGCTCAAGGAGCACGAACCCGAGAACTACGAGCGCGCGGTCCACCTCGTCGACGCCCCCGACTGGGTGACCTACAAGCTGACGGGGGAGTGGACCACCAACATCAACTCCGCAGCACTGCGCATGTACTACAACCGCGACAAGGGCGGGTGGCCGGTCGACTACTACGAGACCATCGGTTGTGGGGACGTGTTCTCGAAGATCCCGGAGAAGGTGGTCGACCTGGGGACTCCTGTGGGACCCCTGGCCACCATTCCCGCACAGCTGCTCGGCCTGCGCCCGGGGATCCCCGTGGCGCAGGGGCCGGCCGACGCCTGGGCCGGGCAGATCGGCCTGGGAGTGCTCGAGCCCGGCTCCATGGCGCTCATCACCGGCTCCTCCCACGTGCTCAGCGGTCAGTCCGCCACCGCGATCCATGGCCGGGGTTTCTTCGGGGCCTACACGGACGGCGTGGTACCGGGACAGTACACGGTCGAGGGCGGCCAGACGTCCACGGGCTCCGTCCTGAAGTGGTTCAAGGACAACTTCGCCGCAGACCTGGTCCACGCGGCGGAGAAGATCGGGCTGAACCCGTACAAGGTGCTCGACGAGCGTGCCCGTGAGATCCGTCCCGGTTGCGAGGGGCTGATCATCAACGAGTACTTCCAGGGCAACCGCACCCCCTACGCCGACTCCAAGGCCCGGGGGGTCATCTCGGGTCTGTCGCTCATGCACACCCCTGCCCACATGTACCGCGCGATCATGGAGTCGGTCTGCTACGGCACGGCCCTGAACCTGCGCACGATGCAGGATGCGGGAATGGACGTGCGGCGGATGGTCGCCTGCGGCGGAGCCACCAAGAGCCGCGACTGGATCCAGATGCACGCCGACGTCTCCGGTGTCCCCGTCACCCTGACCGAGGTCGGGGATGCTGTGGTCCTCGGCACCTGCATGATTGCGGCCGTCGGTGCCGGGATCTACCCGGATCTCCAGGAGGCGTCGAAGAACATGGTCCACGAGATCGAGGTCCTCGAGCCGGATGCCGCGCTCCACGAGGAGTATGCCTTCTACCTGGACAAGTACGCCGAGATGTACCCCACGATGCAGCCGATGATCCACGAGGTTGTCGACCACGAGAACCAGAGATGATTGGAGAGCACGACATGTCAGATCTCATCCAGAAGGCTCTGGCCGATGCTGACGACACCAAGGTCGTCGTCATGGGCCACGGGGTCCTGGAACGCACGGGGCCCGTCTTCAAGGATCTCTTCGGGGACGCGGCGGCGATCGTCGTGGCCGACGGCAACACCTGGGAGGTGGCCGGCGAAGCCGTCACCGCCTCCCTGCGGGATGCCGGCGTCCCCCTCGTCGAGCCCTACGTGTTCCCCGGACATCCGACGCTCTACGCGAGCTACGACAACGCCGAGGTCCTGCGCGACCACCTGAAGGGTGTGGACGCCATCGCGTGCTCGATCGGATCGGGATCGCTCAACGACCTGACCAAGCGGGCCAGTGACGAGCTCGGTCGACGCTACATGAACGTGTGCACAGCAGCATCGATGGACGGGTACGCGGCCTTCGGCGCATCCCTGACGGAGAACGGCTTCAAGCACACGATGAGCTGCCGTGCACCGGAGGGCCTCATCGCGGACCTGCCGACCATGGCCGCCGCACCGAGGCGCTGCACCGCCAGCGGTCTGGGCGACATCATCGAGAAGGTTCCCGCCGGGGCGGACTGGATCATCGCAGACGAACTGGGGATCGAACCCATTGACCAGGAGGTCTGGGACCTGGTCCAGGGGCCCCTGCCGCTGGCCATCTCCGATCCCCAGGGACTGGCGGACGGCAAGCCCGCTGCCTTCGAGGGTCTGGTCGAAGGCCTCGTCATGTCGGGCCTCTCCATGCAGAAGTACCGCATCAGCTCCCGGCCCGCCTCGGGCGCGGGGCACCAGTTCTCCCACATCTGGGAGATGGAACACCTCGGGATGGAGCAGGACCCGCCGCTGACACACGGACTCAAGGTCGGGCTCGGCACGATCGCCGTGCTCGCTCTGTGGGAGAGGATCCTCGAGATCGACTTCTCCGCCCTCGACATCGACTCAGTGGTGGACCGCTGGCCCACTGCGGAGGAGATGCAGGCGAAGGTCCGTGCGAGCTTCTCCGGGGACATGGTCGAAGCCGCTGTCAGCCAGACGATGGAGAAGTACCTGACCCCTGACCAGCTGCGGGAACGCTTGGAGCTGATCGCGCAGAGGTGGCCCTCGATCCGGGAGCGGTGCCGGGATCAGGTCATCCCGGCGGAGCAGGTCGAGTCGATCCTCAGGACCGTGGGAGCGATTTACCACCCCGAGCAGATCGGTCTCAGCCGGGAGAGGTTCCGCGAGACCTACCTCCGGTGCCGCATGATCCGCAGTCGCTACACGCTCGTGGACTTCCTCTACGAGACCGGCGTTCTCGAGGCCGAGACGGACAAGCTCTTCGAGCCCGACGGCTTCTGGGGACAGCGCCCCTGGACAGAGTGATCCGGGTGATCGGGCGGGGGAGAGACCCCCGCCCGATCACCTGTCGAGAACGTGCCGGGCAGGTCGTCTCCCGCCCGCGTCCACACCAGACACACCCGAAAGACTGAGCCGGAGGCACGAGGCCGAGGGCATGGAGGACAGAGACACATGAATCAGCTGAGCTGGACCACCGAGGACGCTCGGGCGGTGGATGTCGCGCGCATCCTTGCGGCGGACGCCGTGCAGAAGACCGGCAATGGGCATCCGGGCACCCCCATCTCCCTGGCACCGGTGGCGTACCTGCTCTACCAGAAGGTCATGGCGGTCGATCCGGAGGACCCCACTTGGCTCGGCCGCGACCGCTTCATCCTCTCCGCCGGGCACGCGTCGATGCTGCAGTACGCCCAGCTCTACCTGGGTGGGCTGGGCCTCGAACTGGAGGACATCGAGTCACTGCGCACCGCGGGCTCGAAGACGCCGGGGCACCCGGAGTACGGGCACACCGCCTTCGTGGAGTCGACCACGGGCCCGCTCGGTGCGGGCATGAGCATGGCTGTGGGCATGGCCATGGCGGCCCGCCGTGAGCACGGTCTGCTCGACCCCGACGCGGCGCTGGGGCAGAGCGTGTTCGACCACTTCGTCTACGTGGTGGCCGGTGACGGCTGCATGCAGGAGGGCGTGCAGGCCGAGGCCGCCTCCCTCGCCGGCGCGCAGGAGCTCGGCAACCTCGTCGTGATCTACGACGACAACAGGATCACGATCGAGGGCGACACCAAGATCGCCTTCACCGAGGATGTCGAGGCCCGCTACCGCGCATACGGCTGGGACGTCCAGCACGTCGACTGGACGAATGGGGGCACTCGGTACGAGGAGGACGTGGAGGGTCTCCACCGTGCCATCGAGCGGGCCAAGGCCGTCACCGATCGTCCCAGCCTCATCCGGCTGTCGACGATCATCGGCTGGCCCCTGCCCAACAAGCAGGGCAGTGAGTCCGTCCACGGCGCCGCAATCGGGGAGGCGGAGATCGCGGAGATGAAGGAACTGCTGGGTCTTCCCCCTGAGCCCTTCTCCTTCGACCGCTCCATCGCCGGGAACACGCGGGAGGCCCTGGCACAGCGGGGCGCGTCCGCACGCCGGGCCTGGGACGAGCGTTTCGCAGTCTGGCGGCGGGACAACGCGGAGCGTGCAAGCCTCCTGGATCGCCTCCTCGCACATGAGCTTCCCGAGGACCTGGTTCTCCCCGCCTTCGAGGCCGGGAAGACGAGCACCCGGAAGGCCTCGGGCCTCGTCCTCAGCGCTCTGGCCGACCAGTTGCCGGAGCTGTGGGGAGGATCGGCCGACCTGGCGGGGTCGAACAACACGACCATGGCGGGTGCGGACAGTTTCCTCCCCGTCGACCGTGTCACCGCGGAGTGGCCGGGGGGCCCCTACGGTCGCACGCTGCACTTCGGAGTGCGTGAGCACGCCATGGGTGGTGCGGTCAACGGGATGACCCTGAGTGGTCTCACCCGCGCCTACGGCGGGACCTTCTTCGTATTCTCCGACTACATGCGTCCGGCGGTCCGCCTCGCCGCCCTGATGCGCATCGGGTCGGTCTTCGTGTGGACGCACGACTCGGTCGGTGTCGGCGAGGACGGTCCCACCCACCAGCCCATCGAGCACCTGGCGAGCTACCGTGCGATCCCGGGTCTGGACATCGTGCGCCCCGCCGACGCCAACGAGACAGCAGTCGCGTGGCGCACGGTGCTTGAGCACCATGACCGGCCCGCAGGACTGATCCTCACCCGTCAGGACGTGCGTACCGTGGACCGCTCGGACGGGGTCTTCGCCCCGGCCGAGGGGGTTGTGCGGGGCGCCTACGTCCTGCGTGAGGCACACTCCGGTCGGCCGCAGGTCATTCTCATCGCGACCGGGTCCGAAGTGGAGGTCGCGCTGGGTGCCCAGGATCTCCTGGAGGACGAGGGCGTCGCGACGCGTGTCGTGTCGATGCCCTGCCAGGAGTGGTTCGACGAGCAGGATCCCGAGTACCGGGAGTTGGTGTTGCCCAGTGAGGTGACCGCGCGCGTGAGTGTGGAGGCCGGCATCGCCCTGGGGTGGAGCCGGTACGTGGGCCCGCAGGGCCGGTCGGTGAGCATCGAGCACTTCGGTGCCTCGGCAGCGGGCAACCTGCTGCTCACGGAGTACGGGTTCACGCCCCAGCACGTCGCCGCAGAGGCACACGCAGCACTGGAGGTGTGACCCGGGAGCTGGGACGGGTGGGCGGGCCCTCGCGCAATCGCGGACAGCAGGTGCGAGGGCCCGCCCTCGTCCGCCCGCAGGACCCTCCCTGCCCAACCCGACCGACCGCGGGACCCCGACCCGCCCACGGACGTCGGTGCCGGGGCGCGACGCCACCACCACCGGGACCTCGGGGACCCACTCAGGGGAGCGGCGGAGCGATGGTGATCTTGACCCCGGCCGCCCGGAGCTCCGTGACGAGGGCGTCCGGAGTACCCGCATCGAGGAAGACGTGGTCGAACTCGTCGAGCTGCGCGAAGCTGTACAGGGCGCGCCTGCGGAACTTCGTGTGGTCCAGCAGCAGCACGCGGACCTCCGCGGAGTCGAGCATCGCCCGCTTGACCTCGACGTTCTCCCGGTAGGGATGGAAGCAGGAGAGTCCTGATATCCCCGAGGCGGACAGGAAGCAGAAGTCCGCGTGCATCGAACGGATGTAGTCGACGGCCTGGGGGCCCAGGAAGGCGCGCGCCCAGGCCTGGTACTCACCTCCGGCGAGCACCAGCTTCGCCGGCTGGGCATTGGCGACGTCGTTGGCCACCAGCAGGGAGTTCGTCACCACGGTGATGGAGGAGAGGTCCGGCAGCGCACGGAGGAGCCAGATGCCCGATGTCGAGTCGTCGAGCATGACGGAGCTTCCCTGGGCGATCATTCCGGCAGCCTGGTGGGCGACGGCCTGCTTCTCGACCGAGGACTGCTCCAGTCGGAACTCCGCTGCGGCCTCGTGAAGGCCGCTGGCAACCGCGACCACCTTGCCGCGGTGACGTTGGAGTACCCCGCGCTCCTCCAGGATGCCGAGGTCACGGTAGATGGTCATCGTCGACACGCCGGTGAGCTTGGCGAGCTGGTCGATCCCGATCGTGCCGTTCCTGATGACTGCCTCCGCGATCGCGATCTGGCGTTCCTTGGGGCCGTCGGTCGGGGTGGCCGGTGCTGCCGGCCGCTGATCATCGGTGGACATGGTCTGGTGCCTCCCGGTCTGGTCCTCGATCATCCCCCCTCGCCCCGTCAATGGGTGCGCGGCAGGGCACTGTCGGTGGTGAGGGGTTCATTCGCCGGGTTCGATGGAGTCCAGCTCTGCCAGCATCGACACCCGACGACCATGGCGTCCTCCCAGGAACTCGGTGGTGGTCCAGATGTCAATGATGTCCTCCGCGACCCCGGCGCCGACGACCCGGGCACCGATGGCGAGGGCATTGGCGTCATTGTGCTCCCTGGAGAGCTTGGCGGAGTAGGGGTCGGAGACGATGGCACAGCGGACGCCCGGGACCTTGTTGGCGGCCATCCCGATGCCCTGGCCCGTACCGCACACGAGAATGGCACGATCGGCCTCCCCGCTGGCGACGGTGCGCGCGGCCTTCGCACCGTAGGTCGGGTAGTCCACGCTCTCGGTGCTGTGGGCCCCCACATCGATGACCTCGTGTCCCTGGCTGCGCAGGTGCTCGGCGAGGTGGTTCTTCAGGTCGAACCCTGCGTGGTCACTACCCATGACGATCTTCACGGCGACTTCCTCTCGATGTTCTCGTGCCCATTCTCTCGCACCGCGGGGGCGTCCGGCGCAGATCGCCTCGTTCGGAGCCGCCCGCCCCCGCGATAGGATTTGCCCACCATGACTGTCACCACTGCCACCGGCTCCGACATCCGCGTCCGATTCTGCCCCTCGCCGACGGGGACCCCCCACGTCGGGATGGTCCGCACCTGCCTGTTCAACTGGGCCTACGCCCGGCACACGGGCGGCACCTTCGTCTTCCGCATCGAGGACACCGACGCCGCGCGTGACTCCCAGGAGTCCTTCGACCAGATCCTCGACTCCCTGGACTGGCTCGGCCTGGACTGGGACGAGGGCATCGGCAAGGGCGGCCCCCACGCCCCCTACCGCCAGTCCGAGCGCATGGACATCTACCGTGACGTCGCGGCGAAGCTCCTGGAGGGTGGCTACGCCTACGAGGCCTACTCCACGCCCGAGGAGGTCGAGGCCCGCCACCGCGCCCGCGGCGAGGACCCGAAGCTCGGCTACGACGGCTTCGACCGCGACCTCACGCCCGAGCAGGTGGAGGCCTACCGCGCTGAGGGGCGCCGCCCGGTCCTGCGCATGCGCATGCCCGACGAGGACATCACCTTCACGGACCTCATCCGCGGCGACATCACCTTCGGGGTGGGCTCCGTGCCCGACTACGTGATTGTGCGCGCCAACGGTGACCCGCTCTACACGCTGGTCAACCCCGTCGACGACGCGCTCATGGAGATCACCCACGTGCTGCGCGGGGAGGACCTGCTCTCCTCCACGCCGCGCCAGGTCGTCCTCTACCGGGCGCTGGAGGACCTCGGCATCGCGAAGTTCATGCCCCGCTTCGGCCACCTGCCCTACGTGATGGGGGAGGGGAACAAGAAGCTCTCCAAGCGCGACCCGGAGTCCAACCTGCTCCTGCACCGCGACCACGGCATGATCCCCGAGGGCCTGACCAACTACCTGGCGCTGCTGGGTTGGTCGATCAGCCCGGACAACGACGTGTTCTCCATGCAGGAGATGGTCGAGGCCTTCGACATCGCCGACGTCAACCCGAACCCCGCGCGCTTCGACCTCAAGAAGTGCACGGCCATCAACGCCGAGCACATCCGCCTGCTCGAGCCCGAGGACTTCCGCGGGCGCATCGTGCCGTTCCTGCACCGCGAGGGCATGGTCTCCGCAGACTCCTTCGACGGCCTCGACGCCCACGAGCAGGACGTCCTCACCGCCGCCGCCCCCCTCATCCAGACGCGCATCCAGCTGCTGGGGGAGGCCCCCGGCATGCTCGGCTTCCTCTTCGTCCCCGACGCGGACCTGGAGCTCGACGACACCGCGGTGCGCAAGCTCAAGGCGAATGCGATCGAGGTCCTCGACGCCGCGATCCCGGTGGTCGAGCACGTCGGCGGGGGCGTCGGTGGCGGCGTCGCGGGCAGCGCCGACGAGGGCGGCTCCTCGACCGGCCCGGACGCAGGATTCACAGCTGCTGCCCTGGAGGAGGGGCTGCGGGAGGCCATCGTGGAGGGCATGGGCATCAAGCCGCGACTGGCATTCGGGCCCCTGCGCGTGGCCGTCACCGGGCGTCAGGTGTCCCCGCCCCTGTTCGAGTCCATGGAGATCCTGGGCAGGACGTCCTCCCTGGCACGCCTGCAGGCCCTGCGCGACCGCCTGGCCTGACACCCCCTGCCGAAGTCCGCTCTGTTCCAGGGCCGAGGTCCGCTCACTTCGGGGCTCGAGGTCCGTCCCGTTCGTACCATGAGGTCCGCTCCGTTGTGGGGTCGAGGTCCGCCCTCGTCGGACGGCGGCGGCGCCCTCGTGAATCGGACGCGCACCGGGGACGGACTTCGACCCGGGAACGGGACGGACCTCGACCTCGAAACAGAGCGGACCTCACGGATCTCAGGGGGGCTCAGTGGGGATGCCCACACGACGCGGATTTGGTACACGAGGGCCTGTTCGGGTACTGTTTTCTTTCGTCGCCGAGGGCGCGCAAGCGTCTGAGGGGATACCACCATGGGGTATGGTGTAATTGGCAGCACGAGTGATTCTGGTTCATTTAGTCTAGGTTCGAGTCCTGGTACCCCAGCGGTCAGCGGTCGGATGGACGACCGTGGTGATCAACAAGGCCCCCATCGTCTAGCGGCCCAGGACGACGCCCTCTCACGGCGTTAACACCGGTTCAAATCCGGTTGGGGGTACCACTCCGAGAATCCTCAGTTCGAGGAGACAAACACCTGCTCCGGCAGGTCAGAGGCCCCCATCGTCTAGCGGCCCAGGACGACGCCCTCTCACGGCGTTAACACCGGTTCAAATCCGGTTGGGGGTACCAATGGAGAGAACCCCCGGCAACCCCGGGGGTTCTCCTGTTCCTGCCGGCTGCCACCTGTCACCTGCCACCTGTCACCTGCCACCTGTCGCGGACGAGAGCGCTGGGCGGGCTCCGGGCACGACAGACCTACCACCCGGCTGCTCGGGCGGGGAGGGCCCTCCCGCCCTGCCGCGGCCCGGAGCGCCTTGGTGCGAGGGCACCCACCCATCGACCTGACTGCGTGAGGGGACACCCGGCTCAGGCGGGGGCCGTCCCGAGCGCTCTTGGGACCCTCGGCCGTCGCGTCGCGATGATGACGCCGGCGAACGCCACGGCGATGAGCACGGAGGCGAGCGGTGGACCGACCTGGACGAGACCACTTGCGAGACCCGCGATGCGCACCGGCTCGGCGGCGATGAGCAACCACCCGAGCCACGCGGGCACCGCGCCGCCCTGCCGGAGGATCGCGATCCCGAGGATCACGGCACCCGCGAGGCCACCGATCCCGAACACGCCGAAGACGACGACGGACCAGATCGATGACGAGCCATCGACGGCTGCCCCGTAGGCTTCAGGACCCAGGCCTCCCTGAGCGACCGCGAGTGAGTACATCGTGTCCGTTGTCAGTGCGAGGGAACACACGTAGCCACTGGCCATCGCCCACCCACCGATGGTGGACAGCCACCGGGACCGGGGCGCCAGGCGGGCTGCCACCGCCCAGATGCCGGGCACCAGGAGCACGGCGGCGAGGACACCGGTGGCGATGATCCACTCGGTGAGCACCGGATGGGCACCCACGAGGCGCACCTGGTCAGCTGTCGAGGCGACCGCGGTCCGCCCGGGGGTGATGCCGACGAGGAGATTGCAGAGGGCGAGCACCAGCGCTCCACCCGCAGCCGCGACGAGTGCTCCGGGGATGAGCCACGGAGCCCGGACAGTGGTCGTGGTCGAGGTGGGAGTGGTCATCATCGTTCCCTTCGTCGGGCCTGCGCGGGCCGTCAGGACCTGCTGTGCGGAAACCCTAGGGGCGGAACCGTCCCACCCGCATCGGTGGAACTGCCTATTCCCCTGTCGACGTCTGAGCCCGAGAATGAGGGCATGAGCCCGACACCGCGGGTCCGGTGGCTCGGCTGCCTGTCGGTCAGCCTTGCCGGACTCCTGGCGCTCGCCGTCACGCTCACGCTGCCGTCGGCGCAGGGCGAGCTCCACGTCGCGGCTCCCATCCGCGTGGCCATGGCCTGCGCCGGCGTCGTGCTGCTCGTGGTCGCGACTCGTGCTTCGCCCCTCGGGGGCGTCGCCGGCGCGACCACCCTGCTCGGCGTCTTCGTCCTGGCCTATCCGAGCCTGCTGGGACTGGCGGCATCGCGACCCCTCGATCCTGTCGCTGCGATGGCAGGAACCGTCGGACACGTGCCACCACTGGTGCTGCTGCAGCTCATCCCGGTGTTGGCCGTCACGGCCGCCATCGGGCGCCGCCACCGTCGGTGGGAGACGGCGGTCCTCGCGACAGCGGCCGCATCGATCGCCTGCACCGCAGTGTCCACGGCCCCTGTTCCGGCCAGCGGGACTCTCGGCACCGCCGGAACGGTGCTGTGGTTCGGTTCCGTGGTGGTCGCGCCGATCGCCACCTGGTGGTCCGTTCGCGGCACCGGTGGCGAGCGTCGGCGCCGCTCGGTGCTCGCCGCCCTGGCCGCGATGGTGCCGGTGGTCGGCATCGGGTGGTGTCTCGCCCTGGGTGCCTGGCCGAGGGCTTCGGGCTCGGCGAGGGCTGGTCGGTCTCCCTGCTCATGCTGGGGCTCTCCGGTGGGGCCGTGCTGTGCGGTGTGCTCGCCGTGGGCGCAGTCGCGCACTCGACGGCCCTGTCGCGCACCCGCGTGCTCGTCATCATGCTCGATGCCCTGCTGGGTTCCCTCGCCCTCGCGGTCGGTTGCCTGACCGTGTTCCTCGTCGAGCTCACCGACACACCGCCCACTCTCGCCGTCGCCCTCGGGGCGGGCGTCACCGTGGTCGTGGGGCTCCTCTGGATGCTCGCGCACTCGGTCATGACGCGGTTCGTCGATCCCGGCTCGGAGTTGCGCCAGGAGCTCGCAGCCCTCGGCGACCTCAAGGAGGGGCAGCACCGCGAAGGGGCGCGGCACGTCCTGAGGCGCCTCTCCGGGGACCGCGGACTCGAGCTGCGCTACCTCGTCGCGTCGGCGACATGGGTCGGTGATGGCCCAGTGGGGACGGGTGACCGTGTCGAGACGCCGCTCATGCACCGTCCTGATGGGACCCCGTGCGTCCTTGCCCTCGCCGAACCGGCCCGGACCCGCCGACTCACTGCGCTCGGGGACCTCTCAGCGGTGTTGCGCCCCGCCCTCTTCGAGGCGCAGCTCGAGTACGAACAGGAGCGGGTCGGGAAAGCCGCGGCCGCCGAGCGGCAGCGGCTCAGCCGGAACCTCCACGATGGTCTGCAGGGGCGATTGATCGGCCTGGCGCTCAACCTCCAGCTCTCGGGCAGCGGGCTCCGGGATCCCTCGGCCAGGTTGCTGATCGAGGAGACCGTCAACTCCCTGCGCTCGGTCGTTGAGGAGGTCCGACGGCTGGGGGGTGGGCGACTGCCCGTGCAGCTCACCACCGACGGTCTCGGTCCCGCGCTGCGAACACTGCTCGCGCCGATCAGGACCCGCGTCGACCTGGAGGTGCCCGAGGAGCGGCTGCCGGCGGGGGTGGAGGAGACCGCCTACTTCGTGATCGGGGAGGCGGTGACGAATGCACTCAAGCATGCGCGGGACAGTCGTGTGGTCGTGCGCGTGGGTGTGCCGCTGGATGCCGGTGTGTCCATCACGGTGCGCGACGACGGGCCGGGAGGTGCTGATCCGCGTGCCGGTTCCGGCTTGAGGCATCTCTCGGAACGTGTCGCGGCCGCAGGTGGGGTCTTCACGGTGCACGACGCTGAGCGCGGCGGGACCGTGGTCGAGGCGGTGCTGCTGTCCGGATCGTGATCGCCGAGGACCAGGTCCTGCTGCGCGACGGACTGGTCCGGCTCCTGGAGGGGGCCGGGCACAGCATCGTCGCGCAGGTGGGTGATGCCCGCTCGCTCATCGAGCAGGTCAATGCCCACCGACCGGACCTCCTCATCGCTGACATCCGGATGCCGCCCGACTTCACCGATGACGGGGCCCGGGCGGTCGTCTTCCTCCGGTCCCGCTTCCCCCAGCTCCCCGTCATCATGCTCACGCAGCACATCGATGCGGCGATCGTCGCTGCGTTCGTCGAGCGACGGGCCTCGGCGTTCGGGTACCTCCTCAAGGACCGGGTGCTCGACACGAGGAGCTTCCTCGACCGGGTCGAGGTGTTCGCCGCCGGCGGCACCGCGATCGACCCCCTGATCGTCGAGGAGTGCCTGGGACGGGCCGGCGGAAGGGGTGGACTCACCGAGCGGGAGGCCGACGTCATGCGTCTGCTCGCATCCGGACGCAGCAACGCCGGTATAGCCGGGCACCTGTGGATCTCGCGTCGCACCGTGGACGCACACCTGCGGTCCATCTTCGCCAAGCTCGGGATCGAGACCGCGCCCGCCGACAACCAGAGGGTGTTGGCCGCGCTGCGTTGGCTCGACCTCGTCCGGGACTCCGAGGAACCGTAGCGCGCGGCGGTCGCGGCGGCGAGGCGCGGTCGCGCCGGGTCCGGCCGACGCC
>NZ_CCXH01000017.1 GCF_000820725.1 Actinomyces polynesiensis
CGGAGTGCCTCGGCTCAGATGTCAGGTCCTCCGCAGACCGCAGGAACTCCGAGAGCCGGTTGGCCGCCGCCACCACCGAGGGACCGTGCTGGCGCCCGGGCTGGCGCCCCATGCGCTCGATGGGTCCCGAGATGGAGATCGCGGCGAGGACGCGCCCGGACGGGCCGCGCACCGGGGCCGGCACGGAGGCCACACCCGGCTCGCGTTCGCCCACGGACTGCGCCCAACCACGGCGTCGCACCTGGGAGAGCATCGTCGCGTTGAAGGAGGCTCCGTAGAGGCCACGGTGGAGCCGGTCGGGCTCCTCCCAGGCCAGGAGCACCTGGGCCGCGGAGCCGGCCCTCATGGACAGCGTGGCGCCGACGGGGATCGAGTCGCGCAGACCCATCTGACGTTCGGAGGCAGCCACGCACACGCGCACGTCACCCTGGCGTCGGTAGAGCTGCGAGGACTCCTTGGCGTGGTCGCGCAGCGCGATGAGCACGGGCATCGAGGCCGCCAGGAGGCGGTCCTCGCCCGCCGAGGAGGCGAGCTCCTGCAGGCGGGGCCCCAGGACGAATCGACCCTGCATGTCGCGGGCCACCATGCGGTGGTACTCAAGGGCGACTGCGAGGCGATGTGCGGTCGGACGGGCCAGGCCCGTCGCCGAAACCAGCTGGGCAAGGGTGGCGGGACCGGCCTCGAGCGCACCGAGGACCAATGCCGCCTTGTCCAGGACTCCCACTCCACTGGATGTCGCGTCCTCCATGTCACGATCCTTGCATCTCAACCCCTGAGATTCAAAATCTCCACATCGTGGAACTGGCGAACCATGGGGCGCAGAACTACGCAAGGGACGCACCATCGGGGTGTCGTCGCACAGGAGGGGTCATGAGCGGCACGTTGGCCGAGAAGGTCTGGTCGGACCACATCGTCAAGCGGGGTGAGGACGGGGCACCCGACCTCCTCTACATCGACCTGCACCTGGTCCACGAGGTCACCAGCCCCCAGGCCTTCGAGGGGCTGCGCCTGGCGGGGCGCCCCGTGCGCCGTCCGGACCTCACGATCGCCACCGAGGACCACAACACCCCCACCCTCGACATCGACCTGCCGATCGCGGACGAGACCTCGCGCATCCAGATCAACACCCTGCGTTCCAACGCGGAGGAGTTCGGGATCCGCATCCACTCCCTCGGCGACGCCGACCAGGGCATCGTCCACGTCGTCGGACCCCAGCTGGGCCTGACCCAGCCGGGCATGACCATCGTGTGCGGTGACTCCCACACCTCCACCCACGGGGCCTTCGGTGCCCTCGCCTTCGGCATCGGCACCTCCGAGGTCGAGCACGTCCTCGCCACCCAGACCCTGCCCCTGCAGCCCTTCAGGACCATGGCGATCACGGTCAACGGCTCCCTGCCGCCGGGGTCCACCGCCAAGGACATCATCCTGGCGGTCATCGCCCGCATCGGCACGGGTGGGGGACAGGGCTACGTCCTGGAGTACCGCGGCCAGGCGATCCGCGAGCTCTCCATGGAGGGCCGCATGACCATCTGCAACATGTCCATCGAGGCCGGCGCCCGCGCCGGCATGGTGGCGCCCGACCAGACGACCTTCGACTACATCAAGGGTCGCCCCCACGCCCCCGAGGGCGAGGACTGGGACCGCGCCGTGGAGTACTGGTCCACCCTGCGCTCCGAGGACGACGCGACCTTCGACGCCGAGGTCGTCCTGGAGGCCGCCGACATCGAGCCCTTCGTCACCTGGGGCACGAACCCCGGCCAGGGCGTGCCACTGTCCGCGAGTGTGCCCGACCCCGCCGACATCGGCGACGAGAACAGGCGCACCGCCGCCGCGCGCGCCCTGGAGTACATGGGTCTGGAGGCCGGCACCCCCATGCGCGACATCCCCGTCGACACGGTGTTCCTCGGCTCGTGCACCAACGGCCGCATCGAGGACCTGCGCGCCGCCGCCGCCGTCATCAAGGGACGTCACAAGGCGGAGGGCGTGCGCATGCTCGTGGTGCCCGGGTCCGCCCGCGTGCGTCTCCAGGCCGAGGACGAGGGCCTCGACCGCGTCTTCAAGGAGTTCGGCGCGGAGTGGCGCAATGCCGGGTGCTCGATGTGCCTGGGGATGAACCCGGACCAGCTGCGCCCCGGCGAGCGCGCGGCCTCCACCTCCAACCGGAACTTCGAGGGACGCCAGGGCAAGGGCGGTCGCACGCACCTGGTCTCCCCGCTGGTGGCCGCCGCGACCGCCGTGCGCGGCACCCTCTCCAGCCCCGCGGACCTCTGAGCGACCGGTACGGAAGGACAGGAACCACCATGGAGAAGTTCACCACCCACACCGGCATCGGGGTGCCCCTGCACCGGTCGAACGTCGACACCGACCAGATCATCCCGGCCGTCTACCTCAAGCGCGTCACCCGCACGGGGTTCGAGGACGCCCTCTTCGCCGCGTGGCGCAACGACCCGGACTTCGTGCTCAACCAGAAGTCCTACGCCTCCGGTTCCGTGCTGGTCGCCGGCCCCGACTTCGGTACCGGCTCCTCCCGTGAGCACGCGGTGTGGGCGTTGAAGGACTACGGGTTCCGTGTGGTCCTCGCCCCGAAGTTCGCCGACATCTTCCGCGGCAACGCCGGCAAGCAGGGACTGGTGGCGGGGGTCATCACACAGGAGGACTGCGAGTCCCTGTGGAAGATCCTCGAGACCGAGCCCGGCACCGAGGTCACGGTCTCCCTGGAGAACCGCACCGTCACCGCCGGCCCCCTCACCTGCCGCTTCCAGATCGACGACTACACCCGCTGGCGTCTCATGGAGGGCCTCGACGACATCGGCCTGACCCTGCGCGACGAGCAGGCCATCACCGACTTCGAGGCGGCCCGCCCCGCGTTCAAGCCGAAGACCCTGCCGGCGAAGACCCTCCCCAAGGAGCCGGTCGTGCCCGCACGGCCCATCGCCCTGGGGCTCCCGAGCCTGCGTCCCTGAGGCCGCGTCGCAGCTGCCGCCCCGGGCCGGGGCCCGCAGCTCCTCCTGCCGCCCCTCGTCCGCACGGCCTCGTCCGTACCGCCCTGTCCGCAGGGAGCGTCGGCTCGGGCACACCGACGTGACGCACACGACGGGTCCCGCCCGTGCCCGCGCACGGAGCTGCTCTAGAGTTGGACGCAATCCGATCCCGAGCACCAGGAGCACCCCCACATGACGTCTGTCCTGCGAGTCGAGGGCGGCCATCCGTTGATCGGGACGATCACGGTGCGCGGCGCCAAGAACTTCGTGCCGAAGGCCATGGTCGCCGCCCTGCTGGGTGACAGCCCCTCCGAGCTGCGCAACGTCCCACTCATCCGCGACGTCGACGTCGTCTCGGACCTCCTGGGCCTCCACGGCGTGCGCGTGGACTTCGACCAGTCCCGCGGCGTGATGACACTCGACCCGACCAATGTCGAACTCGCCAGGCGCTCCGACATCGACGCCCTGGGTGGGGCCTCGCGCATCCCGATCCTCTTCTGCGGGCCCCTCCTGCACCGACTCGGTGAGGCCTTCATCCCCGAGCTGGGCGGGTGCAACATCGGGGGCCGTCCCATCGACTTCCACCTGGAGATCCTCCGCAAGTTCGGCGCCACCGTCGAGAAGCGGCCCGACGGCATCCACATCTCCCGCCCCGCCGAGGGCCTGCGGGGCACCGTGGTCACCCTGCCCTTCCCCTCCGTGGGCGCCACCGAGCAGACCCTCCTCACCGCCGTGCGCGCCGAGGGCAACACCACACTCCAGGGTGCGGCCGTCGAACCGGAGATCATGGACCTCATCAACGTCCTGCAGAAGATGGGCGCGATCATCGCCGTGGACACGGACCGCACGATCCGCGTCGAGGGGGTCGACCACCTCAGGGGCTACCGGCACACGTCCCTGCCCGACCGCATCGAGGCGGCGTCGTGGGCCTCCGCCGCGCTCGCCACGCACGGTGACATCCACGTGCTCGGCGCCAACCAGCCCGACATGACCACGTTCCTCAACACCTTCCGCAAGGTCGGGGGTGCCTTCGACATCGACTCCGAGGGCATCCGCTTCTACCACCCGGGTGGGGAGCTGAAGTCCATCGCCCTGGAGACCGCGGTGCACCCCGGCTTCATGACCGACTGGCAGCAGCCCCTCGTCGTGGCGCTCACCCAGGCGAACGGCCTGTCGATCGTCCACGAGACCGTCTACGAGAACCGCTTCGGCTTCACCAAGGCCCTGCGCAAGATGGGTGCGAAGATCCAGGTGTACAAGGAGTGCCTGGGGTCCACCCCCTGCCGCTTCGGCCAGCGCAACTTCCTCCACTCCGCCGTCATCTCGGGTCCCACGCCCCTCCATGCCGCCGACATCACGGTGCCCGACCTGCGCGGGGGGTTCTCCCACCTGATCGCGGCGCTGGCGGCGGACGGCACCTCGAATGTGGCGGGCATCGACGTGATCTCGCGCGGCTACGAGCACTTCCTCACCAAGCTGCGCCAGCTCGACGCCCGCGTGGACTACACGGACACCGTCCGGGCATGACCCTGGGTCCTCTCGGCGCCGCGGTGTCGCGGCGCCACCTCCACGTGCTCGTCTCCTCGATGTCAGCACGTGGCCGCGCGATCTCGGTGGGGCCCCGGGTGGTGCGCATCCTGCGGGCGGGCGGGTGGCAGGTCGACGTCACCGTCACCACGCCCGGCGACGACCCCTCCGCGGTGGCCCGCGCGCTCGGGTCACGCACCGTCCACGAGGGCGGCGCCGGACCCGTCCTCGTCGCCGCCCTGGGTGGTGACGGCTACGTCGCCGCCGTCGCACAGGGACTCGCCGGCACCGGGGCCGTCCTCGTTCCCCTCCCCGGTGGGCGCGGCAACGACCTGTGCCGCGCGG
>NZ_CCXH01000018.1 GCF_000820725.1 Actinomyces polynesiensis
CTTGCCCCGCGCGCGTGCGCTGGCCGGACTCGGGCTGGCGGGCCCGGGTGAGGACCCGTCCGTCCTCCCGGAGGGCGGGTGCGCCCCCTCGACGGGATCTGGGTGCGCGACGGCGTCGGGGACGAGGGCGGCCCCGCCCGCCTGGTCCTGGGAGTCGTCTCGTTCGGGCTCGACGCCTGGGCGAACCTCATCGCGAACACCTCCCGGCTCCGGTCAGGTCCGCTGGCCTACGCCTACGGGGCGCTCGCCGCCCCGATCCGCTTCCACCAGGCGGACTTCCGCGCCGAGGTCGACGGCCTCCCCCTCGACATGGGCGGGTGGGCGTTGTCCGTGTCCAACTCCGGGATGATCGGTGGGGGGATCCACATCGTGCCCTCCTCGGACACCTCCGACGGGACCCTCGAGGTCTTCCACGTCGGCCACATGCCCCTGCGGGCGGCCCTGCCGATCCTCGCACGCGTGGTGCTGTCCCGTGACGCCACGGATCCGGCCATCGAGGTCGGGCCCGCCCGTGAGGTGCGTGTCACGGAGCCGGTCGGCATGCCCGCCATGGCCGACGGGGACCAGGTGGGCACCGTGCCCCTGTCGATGCGCATTGCCCCCGAGGTCGTCGACATCCTCGTCTGAGGCGTGCCCGGCGGGCACGCCCGCCCGGCACCCCTCCGTGCGCAGGCCGGCACCCCCGGCCGGGCGCGGGCATTGCCGGCGTCCGTCACCCGCTACACTCGGCCCTCGTGAGCAAGTCGGTCAAGGGGTTGTACCGCGTCCTGCTGGGCATCGTCGACCCGGTCATGCGCGTGTGGACACGGACGCACATCACCGGGCTGGAGAACCTGCCCCGGCAGGGAGGGTTCCTGGTCACCCCGAACCACATCTCCAACTTCGACCCACTGTGCATCGCGTGGTTCCTGGTCTCCCACGGGTACCCGGTCCGCTTCATGGCGAAGTCGGAGCTCTTCAAGGTCCCGGTCCTCGGCTCGGTGCTCCGCGGGCTGAAGATGGTCTCCGTCGACCGCAGGTCCCCCCACCCCGACGGCGCGCTCGCACCTGCGCGGATGGCCCTGAACTCCGGGGAGTGCGTCGGCATCTACGTGGAGGGCACGCTCACCCGCGACCCCCAGTACTGGCCGATGCGCGCCAAGACCGGGGCGGCCCGACTGGCCCTGGACACCGGGGTCCCGGTGGTCCCGATCGCCCAGTGGGGCGCACAGGACGTCCTTCCCCGCTACACGAAGATCCTCAACCTGCGTCCGCACCGCGACATCTGGATCTCGGTCCAGCCCGCCGTCGACCTCGCGGACCTGCAGGGGCCCGACGGTTCCGAGGACCATGCCGCCGTCGACGAGGCGACCCGACGCATCCAGCGCGCCATCACGGCGGGGGTCGAGGAGCTGCGGGGGGAACCCGCTCCCGAGGAGCCCTGGGACCCCGACCGCATGAGCGGGCCCGACAAGAGGTCCCTCGGCACCTTCGCGAGGTGGCGCCGCTCGCTGACGAAGCGCGGGGAGCGGTCTACTTCCTGATGTCGATGGCGACCCGCGCGGGGTCCGACAGGGTCCCCACCTGGAAGTCGCGGACGTCGTCGAGACCGATCGCGATGTGGGTCTGGTCCTCGAAGGTTCCGTCCTCGACGACGTCGACGGGTCCGACCTGCAGTGACGATGGACCCGAGTAGTACTGCTCCGCCTGCCCCTCGGCGGTCGGCATCGTCGTGCCGGTGATGCGCAGGTCCAGGAACGCCGTCCCCTCGATGTCCAGGGGGAGGCCGCGCCCCTGCTCGACGGGCCGGTCGGACCAGGACATGCTCCACCCCGGCTCGCCCGTCCCGGCGAACTCGACGACCACCCGGTAGAAGCCCTCGTGCTCGGCCACCCTCAGGGCGTGGAAGACCAGGCCGTCGCCGTCCGGGTCGCGGACCGGCTCCCGGGAGGTGGCCGACTGCGTCCACCGGTCGCCGAGGATGGGGGACGTGGCCGCAGCCTCCTCCGCCTCCGGGTCGGCGGAAGCTGAGGGGGTCGGGGTGGGGGAGGTGGTCGACGGGTCGGACTGTGCCCCGCCCGACTGGGTGGAGGTGGTCGCGGCTCCCGTCGCACCTGACTGGCCCTGCGCCCCGGACTGGGTGCTCCCCGTGCACGCCGCGGCGCCCAGGGCGACACAGGAGGCGAGGGCGAGGGCCTGGGCCGCGCGCCGTACGGGGTGTGCGTGGTGTGACATCGGTCCTCCTCGACGGGGTGTTCGGCACGGCCCAGTCTAGCGGGGCGGGTCGGTGTGGGCCGGGGCACCCCGCGCGCGTCCGGGTGCGGCGTGGTCCGGGCGACCCCGGCGTTGCGAGGGGACCCGGCCGGGGTCCGGGTGCCCCCAGCCCGACGTCCCGCTCCGGTGGTCGGGCGGCGTCGTAGAGTCGTGGCATGGGCATGACACACGCTGCAGTGCTGGGGACGGGGGCCTGGGGGACCACCTTCGCGCAGGTCCTCGCCGACGCCGGGATGACGGTGCGGATGTGGGGGCGCAACCCCGCAGTGGCCGACTTCATCAACTCCCACGAGAACTCCACCTACCTGCCGGGAATCCCCCTGTCCGCCACCGTCTCCGCCACCACCGACATGGCGCAGGCCGTGCGCGGCGCGGACCTCGTGGCGGTCGCGGTACCCGTGGCCGCCGTGCGTGAGACCGTCGCCGCAGCGGCCCCCGGCCTCGACGAGGGCGCCGCCCTGCTCTCACTCGCCAAGGGCCTCGAGCTCGAGACCCGCCGCACGGTCCACGACGTCATCCGGGAGGCCTCGGGCCGGAGCGGGGACTCCATCGCCGTCCTGTCCGGGCCGAACCTCTCCCGGGAGATCGCCGAGCACAACCCCACCGCCACCGTCATCGCCTGCGCGGACGAGGAACTCGCCACCGCCATCGCGGTCGCCTGCCACAACCCCTACTTCCGGCCCTACGTGTCCACCGACGTCCTGGGCTGCGAGGTCGCCGGCGCCACGAAGAACGTCATCGCCGTGGCCATCGGGGCCGCGGAGGGGATGGGCCTGGGCATCAACACCCGTGCCACACTCATCACCCGCGGGCTCGCGGAGATGACGCGGCTGGGCACCACCCTGGGGGCCTCGGCGGACACCTTCGCCGGTCTGGCGGGCATCGGCGACCTCGTCGCCACCTGCTCCTCGAAGCTCTCGCGCAACTACTCCCTGGGCCTGCGGATGGGCCGTGGGGCGAGCCTGGAGGAGGCCCTCCACCTCTCACCGGGCGTCGCCGAGGGCGCGCGCTCCGCGGTGCCCATCCTGGAGGTGGCCCGCGAGCACGGTGTCGACATGCCGATCACCGAGGCCGTCGTGCGGGTGGTCCACGAGGGCGCGACCATCGAGCAGATGGGGGAGATGCTGCTCTCACGGCCGCAGAAGAAGGACGGCTGGCGCATCGAGCTGCTCTGACCCCGCGGAGCCAGGACGCCCTGGTGTCGGGGTGCCCCGCGCCACGGGCGGGCCGGTGGACCGTCGGCCCACGGGTGCGCGTGCCGCGCGGGCGGGGCAATTGGGCGGGGTTAGGGTGGACGCCATGACCGACACCCCTCGTCCCCGCGTCCTCGTCGTCTTCGGGGGCCGCTCGAGCGAGCACGAGATCTCGTGCGCCACGGCGGCCGGGATCCTGCGAGCCATCGACCGCACGAAGTGGGACGTGCTCCCCATCGGCATCACGAAGGACGGGGAGTGGGTGCGCGTCCCCGACGACCCCTCCCTCTTCGAGCTGCGTGACGGGCACGGCCAGTCCGTCCAGGCGGGGGACACGCGCGTGACACTGACCGAGGGCGGGGCCCGCCTGCTGGAGGTCTCCTACGGGCGCACCGCTGACGGCGGACTCGGTCAGGCCGGGGACGTCACCGACCTCGGTCCGGTCGACGTGGTCCTGCCGCTGCTGCACGGGCCCTACGGCGAGGACGGCACCATCCAGGGGCTCTTCGAGATGGCGGACGTGCGCTACGTCGGCTGCGGGGTCGCCGCCTCGTCGGTCTCCATGGACAAGCACCTCACCAAGACCATCCTGCAGTCGGCCGGCATCGAGGTGGGCCGCTGGGAGCTCATCACCCCCCGCCAGTGGGACGTGGACCCGCAGGGGTGCCGGGAGCGCGTCGCGGCCCTCGGGTTCCCGGTGTTCGTCAAGCCCTGCCGGGCCGGGTCCTCCATCGGGATCTCACGGGTGGACTCCGTCGAGGGACTGTCGGTGGCCATCAAGGAGGCCCGCAACAACGACCCGCGTGTCATCGTCGAGGCGGCGGTGGACGGACGGGAGATCGAGTGCGGTGTCCTCCAGGGACGCGGCGACCGACCCCCGCGCACCGCACCACTGGGGGAGATCGTCCTCTCCGAGGGCGCCTTCTACGACTACGACTCGAAGTACGTCGACACGGAGGCTGTCGGACTGGTCTGCCCGGCGGAGGTCCCCGAGGCCGATGCCGCACGTCTCCACGAGGCCGCGGCCCGCACCTTCGAGGCACTGGAGTGCGAGGGCCTGGCGCGCGTGGACTTCTTCTACGTCCCCGACACCCACGAGGTGATCGTCAACGAGGTGAACACCATGCCCGGTTTCACCCCCTTCTCGATGTTCCCCCTGATGTGGTCCCACGCCGGCGTCGAGTACCGCGACCTCGTCGACGAACTGCTCGAGGGTGCACTGGAGCGTCCCCTGGGACTTCGCTGAGCCGGCGCGTCCGGCTGGAGGGGCGCAGCCCTCAGTGCAGGAGGCCCAGGCTGCCGGTCAGTGAACGGACCCAGCGTCGGGGTCCCAGCAGGCCCAGCCCGGCCAGGGGTTCGTCCTCCAGATGGCGTTCCGCCAGGGAGGCCCGGTACTCCTCGAAGGTGGGGATCCTGCGGGCGAACAACGGGAAGGGCACGACGATACCGTCGTCGGGTGCCGGCAGTGCCCGTCGGAGCACATCCCCCAGGACGGACTGACCCGCCCCGAGGACGGGGACGCCGCGCGAGGAGACGGAGTGCACCCGGTGGTGCCCGCAGTCCTCGAGTGGCGTGCCGCCGGAGGTGGGCGAGGAGGCTCCCAGTCCGATGCTGATCGCCGCGACGGTGTTGGCGAGGACACCCCGAGGGAGTCCTGCGTCGACGACCACCACGACATGCTGGGGGACTCTCCCCATGAGTGCTCTCCTTCTCTCTCCTCCGGACCACCGGTGACGGGACCGGGACGCGGGCGAACACCCAGAGAGTAGGGTCTCGACGGGGCGGGGAGACGGTTGTGCCCCGAATACGGCCGAAAGGACCTCCACATGTGCGCGCCACAGGCTCACTGAGGCATGATTGCCCGATCCGACCGCTGTGGAGGAGAATCCATACCCCCCGAGCTTGACGACATCGATCGGCGGCTGATCGCCGCCCTCCAGGTCGACGCCCGGGCCTCCGTGTCGAGTCTGGCTGCGGAGGTCCACCTGTCCACCTCTCCGACGTGGAGGCGGGAGCGCCGTCTCGAACGTGAGGGTGTGATCTCCGGCTACGCCGCACGTCTGGACCGACGCGCATTGGGGTGGGGGGTGATGGCCTTCATCTCGGTCACCATCGGGGAGCACCGGGAGTCCGAGGCCCGGGCCTTCGAGCGAGCTGTCGGCGAACTGCCGGAGATCGTGTCCTGCTGGAGCACGGCGGGTGACTCCGACTTCGTCCTCCAGGTCGTCGCCCGCGACCTCGACCACTACGCCGACTTCGCCATGAACACCGTGCGGCGCCTGCCCGGCATCCGCTCCATGCGCTCCGTGCTCACGCTCAAGGACATCAAGGTTGCGTCGTCCTGGCCGCTGCCGGGGACGCCCTCGTCGACGGGAGGCCAGTGACCGCGGGACGCCCGGCGGCAGCGGCGCAGAGGGTAACGTGTAGGACATGACGAAACCGAGGATCACGCTGGTCACGTCGGCGGAGATGCCGAACCTCTACAAGGACGAATCCGGTCTGCTCGACGCGCTCTCCGACCGCGGGGCGGACCCCCGCATCGCCATCTGGAACGATCCGGGTGAGGACTGGTCGGACGCCGGGGTCTGCGTGGTGCGTTCCGTGTCGGACTACGCCACCGACCGTGAGGCGTTCCTGAAGTGGGCGGACACCGTGCCCCGTCTGCTCAACCACGCCGACATCCTGCGGTGGAACTCCGACAAGCACTACATGATCGACCTGGCGGAGCGTGGTCTGCCCGTCATCCCCACCACCTGGCTGGAGCCCGACCGGCACCTCTCCAAGCAGCAGTTGCACTCCCGGTTCCCCGCCATGGGTGACTTCGTCGTCAAGCCCGCCGTGTCCTCGGGCCTGCGCGACATCGGGCGCTACACCGCCAACGACACGAACCAGCGCCAGGCCGCGATCCTCCAGGCCGCAGCCGAACTGCGGGAGGGCCGTTCCGTCATGGTGCAGCGCTACATGGAGGAGATCGACCTCCACGGCGAGATCTCGCTGGTGTTCTTCAACGGTCTGGTCTCCCACTCCGTGGAGAAGCACGCGATGCTCCACCCCGCCACCGTCACCGAGGACTCCGTGCACGAGGCCGTGGTCACCGCCCAGCAGGCCACCGAGGAGCAGTGGCGCTGGGGTGAGGAGATCCGCGGGATCCTCCACTCCTACGTGCGTGAACGCATGGGACGCGACGAGCAGTTCCTCTTCAACCGGGTCGACGTGGTGCCCGACGGGAAGGGCTCCTTCATGGTCATGGAGATCTCCATGGTCGACGCCGACCTCTACCTCACGGCCACGCCCGATGCGCTGGGCAACTTCGCCGACGCCATCACGGTGCGTGCCTTCTGGTGAGGACCGGCCCGGGTACGGGGTGGACCGCGGCGGAGCACTGACATGCCCGTGGAGATGAGCCGCGAGGACTTCGAGGACCTCGTCGACCGTGCGATGGAGGCCGTGCCCGAGCAGTTCTGGGACCTGGTCGACAACCTCGCCGTCATCGTCGAGGACGACCCACCCGCCGACCAGCCTGGACTCCTCGGGCTCTACGAGGGCGTGCCCCTGACGGAGCGCGGGGACTACGCAGGGGCCCTGCCGGACCGCGTCTTCGTCTACCGCAACCCGACCCTGCGCATGTGCGAGACCCCCGAACAGGTGGCCGAGGAGGTCGAGGTGACCGTCGTGCACGAGATCGCCCACTTCTTCGGCATCGACGACGAGAGGCTCGAGGAGCTCGGCTGGGGGTGAGGGGGCGCGTGCCCGGCGTTCCTGCCCCCCGGCACACAGTTCTGGGCTCCCCCGACGAGGGCGGGGCCCCGGGCTGCGGCGACACGCGGCGACTCGACCTCGACCCTGTGGGTTGTGTGTCGGCGTGCCGGGCGGGCCCCGGGGGCGTGGTGGATGCCACGTGGTGGGTGGGTGGACCGATTTCATCGACGGCGTGCCCACCTGCTAGAGTCGTCATCCGTTGAACTGCCGTGCAGATCGACGATGGTGGCTGTAGTTCAGCTGGTAGAGCACCTGGTTGTGGTCCAGGATGTCGCGGGTTCGAGTCCCGTCAGCCACCCCAGACGGGTCGGGTCCGAACCTGTGGCCGGGAGATTTCCCGACCCGGGATCGGACCTCTTTCCCACGAGTGCCCGGCGTGTCGGGAGTTCTCCCTGTGTCCGGGTCTCCTATGGCGTTTTCCGAGCCCCCGTGTCACGGGGCGGGCGCTCGTCCGTCGCTTCCCCCGCGTCCATCAGCCTTGGTCGCGTCCATCAGCTTTGGCCGCGTCCACCGATTTGGTCGCGTCCACCGACTCCTCATCCGTTTCCGTCGGCCTGCCTGTCTCCGGCGGCCGTACTTGGTCCCCCCGAGGACGTCGGTCTCCGAGGACGTCGGTACACTCCCACCTCCTGTTTCCTTCCCGGTAGTGGGACGCGGCAGCAGTCAACCGCTCCCGGCAGCAATGAAGGAGGAACCTCCGCCGGGGCACCGGAGGCACGGTGACCCACGTCGCCCGTACCGGCCCTGCTCGTCGGGGGACCTGCGTGCCTGCGACCGCAGGTCGATGGACAGGATCGGGAGCGGTCCTGCTGCGGGCACCCCGCCCGCGCCGTCCTCCTGTAGCGTGGGCGGGGCCCGACTCCGGGGACGACCGACTGGGGGACCCAGATGACCGCCCGCGCCGCCCGCCTGTCGACCGGTGTCGTTCTCGCCAGTGGTGTGCTCCTGGGCGCCTGTTCCTCCGGAACGGAATCCGGAGTCCCCACCGCCACCCCGAGCGCGAGCCCCGGTGTCGCCCTCGTCCTGCCGCCACCCGAGATGCCCGTGGGCGAGGACGCCTCCCTGCTGACGCTCCTCGACGAGCGGCACTCCACGCGGGCGTTCTCCACTCGGGCGCTCGACCTCGGGGTCGTGTCGACGCTGTTGTGGGCCGGGTACGGCCTCCGCTCCGACGGCGGGCGCACCGTGCCCTCCGCGGGGGCGCTGTACCCGCTGACCCTCTACCTCGTGTCGGGGCAGGTCAGCGGCCTCGACGCCGGCGTCTGGGTGTACCGGCCCGCAACGGCCCGCCTCGAGCAGCACCTCCCGGGTGACCGGCGGCACGCCCTCGCCGGGGCCGCCCTGGGTCAGGAATCCGTGGAGAGGGCCCCCGCCGTCCTCGTGGTGGCGGGGGACCCGGAGCGCCTGCGTGAACGCTACGGGGACCGCTCCGAGCGCTTCGAACTGCTCGAGGCCGGTCACGTCGGGCAGAACATCGGACTGACTGCGCACGCACTGGGTCTGGGTGTCGTGACGATCGGTTCCTTCGGGGACGGGGACGTCGCCGACGTCCTCGACCCGCCCGATGGGGAGCACGTCCACTACCTCCTGCCCGTCGGACATCCACGACCTC
>NZ_CCXH01000019.1 GCF_000820725.1 Actinomyces polynesiensis
GGGAGCGTCCCGCCCCGGGGAGCGTCCCGCCCCGGGGAGCGTCCCGCCCCGGGGAGCGTCCCGGTCGGGTGGCGAGGCGACGGCGTGGGGTGGAGGATCGGGGCGTGACAGTGACCAGGATCCGCCGGTCCACCGGGTGGGGGCACCCCTCCGGTGTGGGCCGCGGCATGAGCAGGGGGGCGGCGTCCCCACCCGTGGTGGAGTTCGACCTGTTCAGCTCGACGTTCTGCGGGGCGTGCCTGCACACGCGCACGGTGCTGGAGCGTGCGGTCGCCCTCGTCCCCGGCACGGCCCTGAGGGTGCACGACGTGGCGATCGAGGAGGACCGCGCGCGGGCGGAGCACATCACCGCCACCCCCACCGTCATCGTGCGCGACCACGAGGGCCGCGAGGTCCTCCGTGCAGGCGGTGTGCCGACGCTCCAGCAGGTCCTCGTCGCCGCCGACCGGGCGGCGCACCCGCAGACCCGCTGACGCACACCCGCAGACCCGCTGAAGCGCCCCCGGGCGCCCCCAGAAGCAACACCCGGGTGCCCACTGACCGGATACGCTCATCTGTGCCCCCGGACCCCACGGCGCTGCCCGCCGGGCCCGGGAACGGGTACGACGAGGACGGATGAGTACGACGAGGACAGGAGTCGACATGCGCATCACCCTCAGGGGCACCGACGAACTCGGTGCTCCTCCCGAGCGGGGCACCGCACGCCTCCTCCTCCAGTACGAGGGCACGGACCGCTCCCGGGTCCTGGCGGACACCCGCCGACTCGCACTCACCGTCCAGGCGGACGTCGACTCCCTGCGTGGTCCCGACGGCCCGGTCACCGACGTCCACTCCGACTCCCTGGCGGTCTGCTCGTGGGTCCCCGTCGACCGGGACGGTCGGCCACAGGAGCGCGTGCACGTGGCGACCATCCCCGTGCGCGTCGAGTTCTCCGACTTCGACGAGCTCTCGACGCGGACCTTCACCTGGTCAGGTCTGGAGGGCGTGGTCGTGGAGGGCGTGGACTGGGACCTCACCGACGCCACCCGCAGGGACCTGGAGGAGCGGACCCTGACGGGAGCGCTCGCGGACGCACGGCGGCGTGCGCGGATCCTCGCGGCGGCCGCCGGGGCGGGTGACGTCCGGGTCGTTGAGGTCGCGGACCGGGGGATGCTCGGCGGGGGTGGCGACGACGGATCCTTCACCCCGGTGGGGATCGCCGGTGCCCGCATGCTCGCCGCGCCCGGCGGGGACGAGGGACTGCGGATCGAACCCAGGGACGTCGTGGTGCGCGCGGAGGTGGACGTGGTCCTGGAGGCGTGAGACGCAGCCTGCGCAGCCGTCCCCGGGACACCACGGGATGTGCGCCGGGGCAGTGGCGGACGGGGCGGACCCGGGGGTGCCGTGACCGATGGGACCGGCGGAATCCCGCGGGAGAATGGTCGCCCTTATTGACCTCTGTTCCAGCAAATATCCGACGGGGGTGGAAACCGAGACTCTCCGCCAAATCGCAGGCTTTCGCAGCACCGCTCAGCCATCGGGTGTCGACACCTTGCCGGAGACGGCTCCGGATAATCTGGTGACACGTCCGCATCGCCGTAGGTGGAAGCGCGTAACGGCTGAAACGCGAGCTCAGGTAGTCACTCGCTACTCCGCGGGTGAGGCCTCAACCGTCCTGGCCAAGGAGTACAACGTCGCCAAGTCCACCATCTTGAACATCCTCCGAGCCAACAACGTGGTCGTCCGCCACCAGCCGATGACACCTGAGCAAGTTGCTGAAGCCGCCCGCCTCTACGAATCCGGCCTCTCCCTGTCGCAGGTTGCTGAGGCACTCAACGTCAACCAGGAGACGATGCGGGTGGCTATCATGAAGGCGGGCGTGGGACTCCGTCCGCCGACGGGGCGTGATTCATGAATCCGACTCGTCATGGGTTGGGGCCTCGGCTGCGGCCGCGGGATCGTCTCCCGCTGCTGACTCTGGCAAGAGGGTGACCGGGTCGGCGCCCACAACAGTGCAGAGCCCGACGAAGTGTTCGTGGTCAAGCCGGTCCATGAATACGAAGACGGCGCTGAGCGCCGCATCGATCTCATCTGGGCTTACCGTATCATCAGTTTCGGGCGTCTGACTGTGCGAATAGGCATGGGCGTAGCGGGTGAGCTGCTGTCGAAGCGCATCGGCATCTCCTCCGTATCCCGAGTCGATCAGAAGCTGCCCGGCCTTACGCATAGAGGCGGTGAAGTCCCCGAGCCAGTCCGGTCGCTTGAATGCAAGGAACGACTCGAGGATGCGACGAATGACATTCGGGAATAGCAATTGTGCATCAAGGCGGTTCTCGAGCGAATCGCTCTCGGCGAGCTTCTTCTTCGCGTCGACGACCGAGATGAATGCGTGGTGGTAGCTCGATCGGATCTTCTTGCGAACCGCGCCGGACTCGGGCCATTTCACAATCACCGGTTGGCGGCGGGTGCGTCCTCCCGATGTAATGTGCCGAGACTTCAACTCGTACAGCTCCGCCGGACACTTCTTCTTCATGCCTGCCCCACGATGGAGACTTTCGAGTTGGACGTCCCACTGCTTGAAAAGCTCGAAGTTGTGCGTCAAGAGGATGAACTGATCAACAAGCTTGTCGGTGTCGTCGCTCGTAGCCACGGTCCAGAGGTAGGTTGAGATGCCCATGAAGATATTGCTGTCGAGGCTGGATACCGGGTCGTCGATGACGACGATCGGGTTTCCCTTCGACTTCCGGTCATGGTGGGCTACCCCTTCGAGGAAGTGGATCAGCGTGATCGCAGTCCGTTCACCGACGCTGAGGCCGATGGCTGGCTGACCGTCTCGGGTCACAACGTATTTTCCGTCCCGCGCTTGGAACGTGAGCTCATTCCGACCGAGCAGTCGAGCAACTTCCCGAGTAAGCACTTCGGCTGACGGGGTCGGGTCGCCCTCGACGCTTTCGAGCTTCGCGATCTCATCATTGATCGCGTCGATCCGTTTCTGAGCAGTCGTCTGCCGAGCTAAGGCATTGGCCCGTGCTCCGACCTGCTTGTCGATCTCGGCTTCCTCAGACTTGAGGTGATGGCCCTCGATCTCTACAGCTGCGGCGGCAAGAAGAGTGGCGTGTTGGGCGACGCGGTCGTTCTGTTGCTTCAGAACAGTCTCAAGTGAGGATCCGTTGATCGCAGGAGCCTCGGTCGCCTCCGGGTCAACCGCTTCGAGGACGTTTGCTCGCTTCGCCCGTACCCGCGCTCTGAGCTCATTGGCCCAGCTCTTCAACGCGGTCGATTGGTCCCGAAGACTCTGGGCCGCCGCATCAAAGTCGGTGCGGAGATCGTCGAACAAGAGACTGCGATTTGGAATGCGGCGGACGATGGCATCCGCGTCAGAGTCGAGGGATTCGAGCGTCGTGTTAAGCGAATCGAGGTCACGCTGAAGGCGAGCGATCTCATGCGAGAAGTGCTGCTCGATATCTTGCAGTCGTCCCGCCGGTATCTTCTGCCCACAGAAGATACAGACATCGGAGTGCTCGTGCAGAGTCTGTCCTTTTTGGACCCACGTGGAGGCGCCGGGATTCGACCGCAGGGTGTCGAGCACGATAGTGACTGGAGTCGCAGAGAGCAGTTTATCGGCACGGGTCTCGAGCGTCGAATCCGGAGTCAATGAGAATGGGTCACTGTCTAGTGCCTCGCGATTATCGCTGGCGACGAATTGCTTCTTGGACGCGAGGGCTGCGTCGGAGAGCGTCTTCCAAGAGCCGCGGTCCCCGGCAAATTTATCCCTAACCCGCCGTGAATTGTAGCTACCGCGACTGCGGTAGCCATCGACCCGAGAAAGATCACCGACGACCGCCGCCGAGACACGCTCTTGAGCGCTGGTCGCAGCTCGCTCGGCTGCATGTACGTCGCGTTTCGCCTGATCAAGCTCCGAGGTCCTTGTCTTCATCTCCTCACGAAGCGTGGCGAGCTGCTCCTCAGCTTCGGCCGTTCGTTCACCGAGGGTCAAGACAGCATCGATGTTCGGACTGCCCTCGTGGAAGCGGTGGCTCCGCTCGACGTAGGCTTCGCCGAACACATAGAGGCGGTCGAAGACTGCATCGTCCTGGCCGTTGGTGCTGCGCTCCGCCCCAGACTCTTCAACCTGAATTGAGAGATGCTGGAACCCGTTCGGGATCGAGCGAGTTGCATCCAGCGCCCTAGACAGCGAGGTCTTTCCAACTCCGTTCGGTCCGTAGATGACGTTGATTCGAGCGAGATCTGGCAGAGACGTGTCCCACCTGTAGTCGACCCAGATGCCACTGTTCTTAATCCACTCCAAGCGCCGGAACACTATAGACCCCATTTCCCGGCAACGGCTCGTGCGTAGTCGTCGATGCCGATCGCCTCGAAGTGGCGCGTGGTGGACTTGATCTTGGCGAGCTCGGTGCGGTGGAGCTTCGAGTCGTCGAGGGTTTTCGTCGTCTTGTGGATCATGTAGATCCGGTCTTTGCTGTCGTCCTGCTTGATGACGTTCTGCCACACCAGCTTCCGGTCACCCGCGAGCTCGGTGGTGTTCTCCGAGATGGTGGTGGCTGGAGACTTGATCTGGCTATCGACGGTGGCCATGCTTATGTAGCCTCCACTCTCACAAACATCCTCGAATGCACTCGCATCACTTGTGTCTCTTGTTCACCTTGATCGACCCATTGTGTTCCTTGTACGAGCTCACAATTCCGTCCTGCTTTAGCCGCCCGAGGAGAGCGCGGTCAACCGCCGTGCCAGGGATCTTCGGCTTGTCGTATCCGACCGCTGTCAGCTCCACGTAGGCGCCGCCAAGCGCGGACAGTATTGTGAATAGCTGATCGCGGCTGATACTGCTGAGATGCGGCTCAAGAAGCGGGACGACTTGCTGCGCTGAAACGCCGCCCTGCGCCATCTTCTGCACGACATCCGGCGGGAGCTTGCTCCCATGCTGCATTGCGAACCGCGCCAACTCGCTCAGGCCCCGACGGTCGGCCACCTCCGCATACGCCGCAGCCTGCTCGATGAGCGCATGCTTGACCGCCGCGCCGATCTCGTCATCCACAAGCAGTTCCGGCAGGTCTGGACTCACCAACTCCGGCGTCATGTAGCTCGCGAACTCCGCAGAAGCCCGGATGAATGCCTTCCGCGTCGGCCAGTCCGTACCCGCAAGGTGTGTGTAGGACTCCGGAACATCCGCGATGAGGTTGTGCTTGAGGAGCAGTGCGAAAAGTTCTCCCGTCTCGGCTGGAATGTCATCGACATCAAGGTGGTTCTCGAGTGCCAGGCTCTCGACCAGTTGCGCGCGAAGGTCAGCAGACGGAAGTACTGCTCTCGCACTCAACGCTGTCTTCGCGAGAGCTTCTTTGGCCGCTTCATCTGCGTTGTCTGTTCCAGAGATCGCACCGCTCTCAGCAAGGAGCGCCGCAAGACTCTGATCGATGGAGCCGACCGACTCGACGTAACGGGTCGCGTTCTCGAAGGTCGCCGGGAAGCGCTGGTACTTGGCGAGGACCGGCCACACGTCTCCCGCAACATCACCGAGGGTTTCAACCGTGCATTCTTCCGAAGCACCAGCGACAACAGGATCAAGATGAACACCATCGTCACGCTCCAGCACGTCCTCAAGGACACTGGTGAAGCCTTGGACTTTGTCGATGGTCGAGCAATAGCTCCCACTCTCGTCGATCGCATCCAGGTACGCCGTGAGGTTATCGAGGCAGTACTGGTACACGGTCTCATCTTCCATGGCGAGCGAGTCGAGTCCGAGGTCTATTCCTCGCCCGATAGCCGTCATGAGGTTACTGAGGGTGATCTGATAGCTGTTCCGCGCGACGAGCGCACGCCGTAGGTTCTCGCTACTCGGCGCGAGGGTTGGTACGACGACTCCGGCAGACATGAAGAGGTCAGCGATACGCGTCGCCTGAGTCGCGCTCGTCTCGTCGGCGTACACAGTCGGGAGCTCGGTGTAGTGCTGTAGCAGATACGCCGAAGTAGCCCCATCAGTCCGATACTTCGTGTCAGCGGCGAGATTCGCGAGCACCGCGTCGACAAGCTCCAGCCGCAGCGATTCTTCGAGTTCCACCTGGCTCACGAGATACGTCAGTATCCGGGAAGACATCGGCGTCAGCCGTCCGACCAGCTGCTTCCGGTGGCTTCCGGAGTCGAGGTAAGCCTGGAGGAACTTCTTCTGAGTGTCGCCAAGACTTACTAGCGAGCGGATCATGATGTCGGCTGCGTCAACGTCGGTTGTAAGGAGACGGTCGAGGATCGCGATGTTGTAGAGCGCGGGTTCTTTCAGTGCGCTCTTGCCTCGCTCCCGCACAACGGCGTCGACATCCTCCGGGCCGAGTTCAAAGTGCGCATCCATCAGGTCTCGCTCGACGTGGTGGATGATGAAGTTCGTTGCCGCTGGACTCACTCGGTCGCCGTGGAAGGTCGACGTGTACAGCGTGAAGTTGCGGTTGAGATATCCCGCACGCACCAGCTGGTACGCGAGTCCTGGCTTCAAGAGTTCCTCGGCCGCAGAAGCGAGCGGCCGCGCCGTCTTCTCATAGGTGACTAGGAACTCGGGACGTCTCACGAGGTCTCCAAGGTCGGCGCTGCGTAGGAACTTGATCTCTTCGGTCTCGTCCTCGATCTGTTCGTTCAGCGAATTCCGATCCGCCTCGCTCCAGCTGTCAGCGTCTAGCGGATCGCTGAGTTCCGTCGCGAGGTGACTCCGAGTGAATGACAGCGTTTCTCCGTAATTGTTGCGCCACTGGAGCGCGGAGTCGCCATCAGCCGCGACGAAGCTCGTCCAGAACTGCACGCTCTTGAGGTCGTCAAGGGATTTGCCCTGACGCTCAAGTACGTACGTCGCATTCTGTTGCCGGTACCCGGCGGCAGTTACAACCCGTTGGACGTGCGCCAAGAGGCGATCTCCCAGCTGAGCGCTTCGAGTTGCCGCTCCGTTGATCCGCGTGAGCCGCTGTTGAAGCACTCGACGCTCGCCCTCGATCCGATTGATGTTCTCGGCTACCAGCTCACGACCGAGCTTGTAGAGAGTGTCCAGATTGCTCTTGCCGAGCCGGATCATCTCGAAGTCCGTGAGGTGTGTGCTCTTGTAGAGCATCATCGCGAACAGGTCAGTCTCGCTCAGGTCGAGTTGCTCACCGTCACCCGAGAAAATTCGATCGCGGAAGACAATGAACTCATTGCGGACGTTCTTCAGCAGCCGCATATCAGGGACGTACTGCGCAGCCAAATCGAGCAGTTCCGGTGCCACCTTGTGCTCGATCTTGCCCAACAACTGGGTCGCCAGGTTCCGGGCACTGCGATGAGTGATGAATGGAACCACTGGAATCACGAGATCGAAGAACTTGGTGCGGTTCGCACGCACCGCCTCGGCTTGCGCCGGATCCTCGATTTCGAGCACACCTGTCTCAAGCTTGCGGCCTTCCGCTTCCAGCCCGATTCGATCGAAGATACTGTCCTTGATCGCGTAGATGAAGCGGATCGGTTTCTCGATCTGAGGCGAGGCGTTGAGCAGAGTATTGAGCGCGCGCAGCGTCTCGAAGATGTGTGAGTCGTTGAAACGGTCGATGTCCTCGAAGATCACGACGTCACGACCCGACACGTCGAAGAAGTAGACGATCTCGTCGAGGTACTGGTCGAAGTATGAGATGGAGTTGTCATCTAGGGTGACCGTGGCCGCACCCGCCGAGAATTGCTTGATGCGGAGCTTCCCGTAGAATAGCCAGCGGACCATCAACACGGCGATCGTCGCGGTACCCCAGACAATCAGGTGTGCCCAAACCCCGAGATCGTTCAGCGCCGCGAAGGTCGACGCGATCTGTGCGGTCCACCCCGTCAGCAGGACTACGACGGCAACGGAGAAGCCCAGCAGGGCGGAAGTGCCGAGTTCTCGCCACCACCGAAAGCGTTCGATCCGGCGAAACCGCGATGCAGGAGTCTTGCTGGGATCCTCTCGGTAGAGCAGCTGTTTGACGATCTCCTGCTGAATGCGATTGGTCGGGGTTGTTGCCTGAATAGGCACCGACCCGTCGATCCCTGATACCTCGATCGGTGCAAGTGTCGACAGTGAAAGTTCAACAACGCGTCCGTCAAGTCGTTTCCCGAGTTCCCCCAAGATACTGCTCTTGCCGACACCGTAGTTGCCGGACAGCGCGATGTTAAGGATCTTGTCATCTTCAAGTGCAGCCTCGAGTGCCGAGACGTAGCCGCTGTGCTCGGCCTCAAGGTACTCGGGAGTCAGCGGGATGAGGCTCCAGGGGCTTCTGGCCTCCGACGGCTGGCCACTGCGACTCATGCCGTGGCCTCTATGTCCTCTGAGCCCCACTCTTCGTCAGCCAGCGGAGCGTCGTTCAACTCGTCGCGCCGTGCTCGCCAGTCCGGCAGGAACTGATCCATCAGGTCTGTGAAGCGTTGGTTATGGCTGCGTTCGTGCAGATGCGTCAGTTCGTGAACGACGATGTACTCGAGGCAGCGGGGGTTCTTCTTGGCCAGCTCGGGGTTGAGCCAGATCGTACGGGATTGAGTCACGCATGTGCCCCACTTGGTCTTCATGCGACGAACGACGATCTTGTCCGCCTCTGCTCCCACGATTGGCTGCCACTTGGCCAGGAGGAGGGGTAGGGCGGCTTTGAGCTCGCGACGGTACCAACGGTCCAGGGCGGCTCGCTTGGCGTCAGCGTCAGTGTCAGCCGGCGTTACCACCCAGAGTGTCTGACCCTTGGTCTCAACGTGGAAGTTACCTGAGGTGCGCGAGACATCCAGCCGATATCGCTGGCCCCAGACGTAGTGGGTTTCGCCGGATTGCATCTCCCGCTTGGTCTGGCGATCTGCATGCTGCAGCCGCTCTCGTTGTTGCTTGATCCACGGCAGACGTTGGATGATCGCGACGCGGATGGTGTCTTCGTCGAGGGTATCCGGTGCAGCAACGCGGACTCGCCCGATCGGCGGGTAAACCGAGATGTGCAGGTTCTTGATGTCTTTGTAGACAACGTCGATGCCGAGGCCGGCCACAGTGAGGTAGGCGCTAGCGGTACTCATCATGCTCCTTCAGGAGCTTGACGAGCGCGTCCAGGCGTTCCGGCGCGAATCCGTCCGGCAGTTCGCGACGAAGTGATCGTTTCAGGGCTCGCTCCTTCATTGGGTTGCCTGCCCAGTCGTGGTCCTTGTTGTTCTGGATGAAGTCGCTCAAGTACTCGACGTCGATCGTGATGTCGCTCGGCCAGCTGAAGTCGACTAGCGCCCGACGAGCAGGAGTTGATGCCCAAGCAGGGTAGGTAGCGTCCGAGTCCTTCTTGCCGACCTGAGCGGTCAGGGAGAGCAGGTCGTTGAGGAAGTCGGCGTATGCCTCGGCTTCTTCGCGGCGACGCTCAATGATGGCGTCAAGCAGTGAGGACATCCGGTCGTAGTACTTCGGGTTCAACGCCCGTTCGTCGACGATGGTCTTGCGGACGTTGTTGATGATGGTCTCAGCCACCGCCTCCGGATTCTTGCGAATACCTTCCGGCAGAGTGTCGATGGCGCCGGCGCCGCGTTCTACGATCAGCTGCACCAAGCCCTGGTCCAGGGTCGCCACTGTCTCCGACGGCTCGGCGAGGATGTAGGTGTCGAGCAGCGAACGCATGCCTGCTTCGAACTGCTTCATGTCGATGTTCTCGCCGGCACCACGTTCGACCTCGTTACGCACGGCCACGTAGTCGGTGACCTCGCTCTTGATGGATGCCGCTTCGGCAGCCGTATAGCCAGCCGCCTCCATGTCGTTCGCCAGGGTGCCGTAGGCGCGAACCAGCGAAGCGACTGACTTGTACAGCTCGACACGCTTCGGCTCGTTGAGCTTGATCTGCTCCGCATCGCCAGGCTCGAGAGAGACGAAGTAGTGCTGGTATTCCAGTGTTCCCTTCGGCGGAGCCACAGGTTCGCAGAGGGCGCGGACTCGCTCCAACGCCTCGTCCAGATCCTGACGATCTTGCTGGGTGCGGTCTTTGAGCAGTCCGTCGATGTCTTCCTTCGCGTAGCCGTCGAGGGCGCCGGAGGTGTAGTCCGTGATGGCCTGATCCAGCGATTGGAACAGGTCGCGATAGTCGACGACGTAGCCGTAGGTCTTGTCGTCGCCGTCGAGGCGGTTGACGCGGCAGATGGCCTGGAACAGGCCATGGTCCCGCATCTTCTTATCGATGTAGAGGTAGGTGGCACTCGGCGCGTCGAAGCCAGTCAGAAGCTTGTCGACCACGATCAGAAGCCGCATCTGACCGGGCTCTTCGATGAAGCGACGCTTGACGTCCTTCTCGAACTCCTCGATCCGCAGTACCGCCTGGTCTGCCGACTCGTGGAAGTAGTCCGCCAGCATCTGGCGATAGATGTCGTACTTGATCAGCTCTTCGTTGTCGCCCTCACCAGCGTCCTCCTTTGAGATCGAGGTAGCGGTCGGGACGTAACTCGACACGATGGCGACCTTGTCCTTGAAACCCGCTTGGACGAACATCTCATAGAACTTGCAGGCCTGGTACACGCTTTCGCTCACCAGCATGGCGTTGCCGCGTCCAGACAGCAGACGAGGCTCGCGCTCGAAGTCCATCAGGACGTCCTGCACGATCATGGCGGCACGCGAACGGGCCGACACGACCTTCTGCATGGTGCCCCACTTCTTCTTGAGGCGCGCCTTGCTGAGGTCGGTCAGTCCCTTGGTCTTGATGTCGAACCACTTGTCGACTTGCTCCGGGCCGATCAGGTCCTGGTCGATGTTGCGAGCCGTGTAACGCAGGTCCAGCACCACGCCATCCCGGACAGCCTCATCGAACTTGTAGGTGTGGATAAAGGAGCCGAACGTCTCGATGCTCGTCGCCTTGTCGGCCTTGAGCAGCGGCGTCCCAGTGAAACCGATGAACATCGCTCCCGGCAGCAGGGCAGTCATCGCCTTGTGCAGCTTGCCACTTTGGGTGCGGTGCGCCTCGTCGACGAAGACGAACAGGTTCCCCTTGGCCTCGAAGCCGGTCGGGACGCGGGAACCCAACTCCTTGATGAACTCATCGCTGGCGGTCTCATCTGACTCATCGCTCTGGTCCCCAGCGCGGAACTTGTGGACAAGCGAACACAGCAGCCACGGCTGGCTCTGGTTGAGCATGCCGATCAGGTCGGCACCCGAGGTAGTGCGGTAGATCGACTCGTTGACACCGCCGAAGACCTTCTCGATCTGCTCATCGAGCTCGGTGCGGTCCGTGATAATCAGCACACGGGCATCGGTCTGGTGCTCACGAATCCACTTCGCCAGCCACACCATCGTCAGGCTCTTGCCCGAGCCCTGCGTGTGCCAGATAATGCCGCCCTCATGGTTACGGACCCGCTCCTGAGCAGCCTTGACGCCGAAGAACTGGTTGTGTCGGGCGGTCTTCTTAACCCCCGAGTCGAACACGATAAAGTCATGGATGATCTCCAAGAACCGATCCTTGGAGCACATCTGGAGTAGGGAACGGTCGAGCGGGTTCGACTCCTCGCCGGACTCCTTCCACTCGAGCCAGTACTTCTCGGAGGTATCGATCACGCCGTAGCGCAAGCCCTCGACGTCATTGCCCGCGAACAGCAGCTGGACGGTCGTGAAGAACGGCCGTACAAAGTGCTGCTTCTGGTTGCCGATGTTCTGACGGATGCCCTCGCTGACGCTGACCCATGAGCGTTTCAGCTCGATCACGCCCAGAGCGATGCCGTTGACGTAGAGCACAATGTCGGGCCGCTTGGTGTGCTCGCCCTTGATCGTGACTTCCTCCGCCACCACAAAGTTATTGGCCTGCGGATCGTCCCAGTTGATTGGCCAGACAGTCTCGGTGGTCTCGCCCACGTCGCGTTTGACCTTGACGCCGTAGCGAAGCAGCTCGTAGAACTTTCGGTTGGCCTCATAGAGATTCCCACCAACAGCCAAGGAAGATGCGTCAAATAACTGATTGACCGCTCTACGAATCAGTTCCTCGTCATAACCACTTGTATCCAAGTAATAAACCAGCGAATCCTCATCGATATTGAAATTCTCAAAATCGGAAAGATCGCCGCCGTACTCGTAACCGAGCCGATCCTGGAAGAGAGCCACGACACGGTTCTGCGTCTTGCGTTCGATCTGGCCTACGCTACTCATGCTGCGACCTCCTCAGTGAGGCGCGTGCGGCCGGTCAGCAGCTCCTGCATCATGCCCTGCTTGATCGCCCGAGCAGACTCACGGCGCCGCTCGATGGCCGCGATCTCCCGGTCGAAGTCGTCGAGTAGTTCCGCGATCGATGATGCTTCAGCGGCGTCAGTAGGCACACGAAGCGTGAAGTCAGCCAGCCGTTGCTTCTGAATGTTCGGGAGCCCCGAACCGACACGTAACGCCATGAGTTCTGGCTCTATTGCTTTCAATCGGTGGTAAAGAAACGCAACGGAGTGGCCTTCGCCCTTCGGATCGAGCGCATAGCAATGTCCTCCGAGCCAAAAATCACCCTCCGGACGTCCCACCCAGCCACAGGAGTTACCTCCCTCGCTAATTGTCACAACCTGCCGCAATACGTTTGGCGCGTCAGTTTGCCCAGACGGCGTAACGCCACCATTCCAAACAGGAATAGATCCGCCGACGATCATGTGGGCGCGACCAAGTTGTGCGCCTTTCGAAATACTTGCGATATCGCCGATACGGCGCTCCTCCCAGGGTGCATTAAAACCTCCGAGACGAGCGGCCCCAGACAGAAGTAGCTGCATCATGCCTTGCTTGATGTCTCGCTTTTTCGCCACGGCTCTATCAAGCGCAAGCAACTGCGCGTCGATTGTCAGCACCACATCCGCGATTCGCAATTGCTCTGCCCGATCACCCGGATACATCACAGGCACATCAAGAATGTCCCCCATGTTGATCTTCTTTGGAATCGCCCACGCTAGCGATCGATCCTCAACATCTTTGACGAACTGTTCCGATTTTGTGTACGCATAGAGGAAGCGTCCGTCAATTCCTGGGCCAGGTCTCAGTATCGCCAAGCTAACGTAAACACTCGCCGCCGTATCCCAATCGACGTACTTCGTCTTGGCGAGGGTACCGATTCGCGTCATCATGATGTCACCGCGTTTTGGCTGGGCGCGCCGACCGATAGCACGCGCCTCTTCTTTAGTAATGTATTTCACATTTTCGAAATCGTCATTTGTAACACTTTCGACGCTGTAGAACGGAACTCCATTCGATACATAGCGAGGTGTCTGATGAGTTCCATCGCTGATCTGTGAGCAGAGTTCCCCGAGGGTTGCAACCGCCCAGCCCGATGGAATTGAGCCCAACATCACTCGACCCCCATCACAGCAAGATGCCCTGCGACTTTCGTGCTCAACGCCTGGATCTCAGCGTCGAGCTGCCCGACCGTGGCCTCGTACCGTTCGGCGAGCACACGCAGGCGAGCGGTGAACTTCTGTACCGCTGCGACAAGCTCGCTCTCGATACCGGCCGCGATGGTGGCGCCCCACTTGTCGTCGATGACCAGTTTCTTGATGTCGTCGGTGGTGAGCTTGCCGTACTGAGCCAGCGCCTGCTCCTCGAGCTTGGTCGTCGTGTCCTTGACCGTCTTCTTGGCGGCTGCCTCAGCGGCGAACAGGCTGGCGACGTGGTTCAGCGCCTTGATCTCGTCGGGATCGGCTCCCTCGGTCTTGGCGGTACGGATCCGGTTCTTGACCGTGGTCGCGGTGATCTTGTCGTCTTCGACGGCCTCCCAGAGCAGACCTTCCTCGACAGCGTGCTCTTCGGTGTATTCCTCGATCGCCTGCGTCGCAGCTTCGAAGTCGACGGTCAGTTGGTCGAGCTGAGCCTGCTCATTTGTGAAGAACCGTCCGATGATGTAGCTCGGCGGGATGAGGTCCATGACCCAGCGCTTGGCTTTGGCTCCGGTGCCGAAAACCAGGTGCGCGTCCTCGCGCTTGGTCTTGTTGTTCTTGTCTTTCCAGGTGCGGGCGGCACGGGGCTTGGCCGCAGTGTCCCAGCCTTCGCCGACAATCAGGGCAACGTCGTCGTGCATCGAAGCGTTCCAGTAGCTCATCAGCTGCTCGTAGACGGCGTACTCGTCGAGCAGTCGATGCGAGCGGAAGCTCTCCAGGAGCGATTCGCCGAGAACCGCCGACAAGTCATTCGGTCGGGTCGATCCCTCGATACCCTCGAGCGCCGCATGGTTCGCCTGCCACCAGGACTTGACGAGATCCGTCGTGCCCGAGCTGATCACCGGGTACTGACGGAATCCGAGCACGGTCGACTCGATGTCGGCCTTGTTGATCTTCAGCTGCGAGTAGCCATCGCGCAGAGGCGAGAACAGCTCCTCGCGCAGGCCAGGGAATGCGTCCCAGTAGAGCTGCAAGTCGTCGAGGTCGCGGTTCGGGATGCCACCTTGCAGGTGGGCGCGCAGGTCTTGGATGTCCTCCGGTTCGGAGGAGTCGATGTAGCGAGGGATGTTGAGGTTGTAGCCGTTCTTCGTGTCCTCGATCTCGCTGTTGGGTACGAACCGAGAGAAGCGATCGATGTCGGCCTGCGACAGGTAGGCGTCGGTGATCTTGCGCATGTCACGCGGACGCAGGCGATTCTTCGGTCCATCCTTCTCGAACCCTTTGGAGGCGTCGATCATGAAGATGCCTGTGCGGCTGGCAGCTTCCCTCTTGTCGAGGACCAGGATGCAAGCCGGAATCCCTGTGCCGTAGAAGAGGTTCGGCGGCAGTCCGATGATCGCCTTGATATAGCCGCGCCTGATGAGTTCTTTGCGTATCTGTGCCTCGGCGTTTCCACGGAAGAGCACGCCGTGAGGCAGGATGACCGCGCCACGTCCGGTGGACTTGAGTGACTTGACCATGTGGAGCAGGAAGGCGTAATCGCCGTTCTTGTCCGGTGGTGTCGCGAAACCATCGAAGCGCCCGTAGTCCTTCTCGACGCCATTCTTCCAGGTCTTAACCGAGAACGGAGGGTTCGCCACCAGGTAGTCGAAGGTGGCGAGCTTGTCACCCTCGCGGAACTTCGGATCTGACAGGGTGTTGCCCAGCACAATCTCGTTGGTCTCGTTGCCGTGGAGGATCATGTTCATCCGAGCCAGGGCCCACGTGGCGTTGTCGTTCTCCTGGCCGTAGATCGTCAGGCCGTTCGGAGCCGCATCGGCGACCTTAATCAGCAGCGAACCGGAGCCACAGGTTGGGTCGTAGACTGTCGTCGACTTCGGCGTTCCAGCCGGGATCTGCAGCAATTGAGCCATCACGCGAGAGACCTCAGCGGGCGTGTAGAACTGGCCCTTGCTCTTGCCGGACTGTGTCGCGAAGTGTCGCATCAGGTACTCGTAGGCGTCACCGAGCAGGTCGTCGCCCTCGGCCCCGGAACCCGTGAAGTCGATGTCCTGGAAGATGCCGATCAGGTTCGAGACGCGATCCTGGAGATCCTTGCCCGACCCCAGCTTCGTCGGGTCATCGAAGTCAGCATTGTTGATGACCCCCTGCAGGCTATTCACCTCGGCCAGCTTGCGGATGGCAACGTTGACCTTCTCGCCAACGTCCGGCTTGCCCTTGAGCGTGATCAGGTAGTCGAAGGAGCCGTCCTCCGGCACCTCGATGAGGGCGTAGGGGTCAGCCTTGGCCTTGTCTGAGACGTACTTCACGAACAGCAGTGTCAGGACATAGTCCTTGTACTGGCTGGCATCCATCGAGCCGCGAAGCTCGTCAGCACTACTCCACAGGGAGCTGTACAGGTCCGACTTCTTGAGGGCCACCGTCACGCCACCACCCTCGACGGCACCTCGCGTGCCTGGCCTGTTGCCCCTGGGTTCTGTCTCATAGTGTGTGGTCTCCTCCGCGCCGAGGGCGCGCCTTACGTTGTGCTTGTACCGCCTTGTCCTAAGTTACAGGCGGCCACCTGCATCACGAGGTGCCGCGCCGCTTGGAAGGTTCCCGCTGCCGCAGGGAGCAGCCGGACGACTTGACCGGGACCCTGTGATCTGTTCTCGCTTCCCTGCGGGAACGTGCGCCACTCGACGAGGATTTGTCTCATTCGTGCGTGCGGTCCGCGTTCCCGGACGGATGACGTGGCAGCCTGCAAACCAGTAATGAAATTGTGAAGGGAATCCAATTGTCGAACTGTACACATTCTTCTATAGGTAATTATACGGAACCATGAAATATGGTCAACTGTAAATCGGTGTTGTTTTGGGAAACGCGTCGCACAAGCGCTCGCAGAATACTGCTCCTGCTACATGATGTATTGACGGGTCATTCCCACCGCGACAGGCTCCTTGGAAGCAAGGGGTTCTCCCAGATTAGTTCGAAGTCGGACCGTCGCGATTCAATCAATACATAGTACAGAGAGAAGGCACTAGGCTCATGGTGGGATACGCACTCATTGCTGCACCCCAGCGTTCTCGCCGAATGCCAATTCACGAAACTAACAAAGCTCCTATTCGTTGCGCTGGCACTACTCGTTGCGCCTTGATTGCCATACTGCGTGCGCAGCTTGCTGCAGTTGTCTTACCAAACTTCGGTAAGTGCTGCGGGTAGGAACACCGCTGCCATTGTGCGAGCGACCAGGAGCTGGGGTGGTTTCTGCCTGTGGCCACGTGACACCGACGAGGCTTTGATGAGGCGGCAGTCGGCCCGGAGGGCGCCTGCGAAGGCGCTCTCCTCCGGGCGCGGCTACCGCGGTGCAGCTCAGGTGCCCTGCGGCGCCTTGGACTGCTTGGGAGTACGAGCCGACGTTGCCTTGCTGTCCTTGTCGCCGAGGACGGCGTTGATCGCGTTGCGCTTCGTCTCAGCGTCACGCTCGATCTCGGCTCGCATCTGCACAGCGCGCTTGAGCACTGCAGGGTCGGACTTGGACTGCTCGACCCAGTGCTCCAACGCGATCCGAGTCTCCTCGGTCACGCTGCGCTCGTTGAGCTGGGCGAGGACCTCGAGCTGTGCCCGGGTGTCCTCGCTGGTTCGCACCGACAGCACCTTGTAGGCGGCGCTGCCGTGTCCCGCCGAAGCGGGGATGCTCTCGCTCATGGCGAGTACCTCCTTCATGCGTGCGGCCCGCGATCCGGGAGTGGATCTCGTACAAGCCGCAGAACGTGAACGAGGTGACTGAGATTATGACGCAAGGAAATGCAGAGTCAATATTCCGTTCGGGATGTTGTGAAAACTACGGCGATCAAGACACGTGAAACAACCGTGTTCACACTTCACGGCCAACCACTGAGATATGAAGTGCGCGCCGCTCAACATACACGGCGCCGACCGCTACTGGAGCAACGCGGCGTACTCATGCTCAGATTGTGTCGTCGTGCCATCCGGCCAGGCGCAGGAGCGACTCGGCGGTGAACTCGGCGTCTCCATGCGTGATGCGCTGCCCGTAGCGATCGATGTAGGTCCGGATCAGGCGTTTGACGGCGTCGACCTCGTAGCCTCGTGCCTCGTATGCCTGCGTGAGCATCTGGTGGCTGGTCTCCGGTTCGGTGGGGTCGTACGGCCAGGTCTTGAGTCGCTCGACTCTGAGGATTTCAGCGCGCAGCGCATACACGTGTGCCCACAACCGAGACAGCAGCTCCTCGTGCTCGGCCGCCTCGACGGTGGCGACGTCGCCTTCCCGGATGGTCGGGGTATCGCCGTTGGATTCCAGCGGCGGCGGTACCGCGCGCCCGCGAGGGATGTAGTTCTGGGAGTCCCGGTGCAACTGCCAGGCGACCTCGGTGACGATGTTCGGTTCGATGCGCTTGCGGAAATGCTCTGCCTCCCGGTCTATCAGCGCGGCCGCTGTCTCCCGGCGCCTCGTGATGGTCACCCCGCGCGAACCCGGAGCCATGCCGAACAGCACTCGGGCGGCTTCACCGAGCGTGTCATCCGGGTAGTGCACGAGGAGCCGTGCCAGTAAGTCGTCGAGTGCTTTGACCCTGTTGAGCCGGTCGTCGGGCTCGATACTGCGCGCCACCACGCCACGCAGTCCGAGCAGGGTCTCGTCGGCGAAGGCGGGGCCGACCGGCAGGCCCGCGGTGACGATCGGCCGCAACGCCTTCGCGATCACTGCCACATCAGGCGGGGTCACCTGCGTTTTCATCGCACCCGCCTCTCCTCATCCGCCACCTCCAGCCTAGCCAGAAAGCGCCCAGGAACTGTCCTGTCTTCTGCCCGCCCCGCGCTCCGAAACTCGAATACGCAAGCACAGACACCTGGCTGCAGCGCCCCGGCAGCAGCCTCCAACCTCTGAGGAGTCCCGATCCATGCTGACAGACCATCGACTCTCGGCGCACAGTTCGGCTCGCCTGCTGCGTGCTGTGGGCCTCGACCTGACCCGCCGAGTCAACCACCGACTCCCCGGCATCGCCAGTACGTTCACTCGCCACGTCGTCGTTTGCGTCGACGGCAATCATGTTGTCGGCGCGCTTGGCAGTTACACGTTGCCGGCCTGGCGGCTGGGGGGTGAGTACTTCGACAACCTCACTATCAACGTGCGTCACGCGTCGCACCAGGCGATCGATCCCGCCGTCTACGCCCGCAACATCTTGACGACGCTCGCCCATGAGATCGCGCACGCCTACACCCCGATCAGCGGTCTGATCGGGACGACCGGCCCCGGTCGGATGCGCCACACCGAGGACTTCGCGCTCGTCGCTGTCCAGCTGGGCTTGCGCGTCGTGCGCCACCCAGAGCATCCAACCGTGATCTTCACGCCCGACCTGTCCGCGCAGGGCCGCATCGAGTTCGCCGACCTCATCGACCGGATCGCTGCCAGCAACCTCGCCCGCACCAGTGGCATCGCATACGCCGGGCCGCAGCGCTTCCACGATCTCGTGGGGTGCGCTGCCTCCGCCATGCCTGATCCGGCTTCGTCCTCCTCGCACCCGTTCATTCGCTGAGACCCATCCAGAAAGAAGGAATCCATCATGTCCGCACTCATCCCCGCCCAGAACACCAACACGTCCGGCGGCCTGTTCAGTTTCTCGTCGGGCGCCGCTGCCGAGCGCCGCCAGAGCAGCGCACTGGCCCGTCAGACCCGACAGGAGGTCGAGCAGATCAAGTCCAGGGTCGAGGTCGAGGCCACCGCTGAGAGCGCCCGCGCCTTCCTCGTCTCCCACGCCCTGACCAACGTCGCCACGCTCGTCACTCAGGCCGAGGCCCACATGAAGGTCGCTCCGGCCGGTGGCCAGTTCTACGAGCAGCTCATCGCTTCCTACGCCATCTCGGCCGGGCAGCGAATCTCCAGGCTCTGAGAGATGAATGCAGAGATCTTCCGCGGCCTCCTCGGCGTCGGCTGCGTCTTCCTCACTGAGCTACTCGCCGCCTTCGCGCTGCTTCTGCTGGTCGATGCACTCTGTGACAGCGTCGCGCACTGGCTCAAGGAACGCCGCAGGCGACATCTCGCCCAACTCCAGGCCGAACGCGATGCCAGAAGCCAGCAACTGCGCCGCACCGTCCTCGCCCTCGACCAGCAGCTCACTGCCGACCGGGTTGAGGTATCCCGGCAGATGGCGAAGGTGGCGCTCCTGGTGTCGAAGAAGGAGCCACCGTCGACCTGATCCGGACAACATGCGGATCGGCAATGTCGTCTTTTCGTTGACTATTCCACAACAACAATCTGAGCCGTGGTGAGAGCACATCTGAGTACTGGAGCAAGTATTCCGCTCTGCGCCACGTCAAATAAACAACATCCCGAACGGAATATTGACAATCCAATTTCGATGCCCCATAACCATCCATCCGCCACTCGGCCTCGAAATGCACCAGGTGGAGAAAGGAGTTTCGTTCATGTCCGCCAACACGAAAGAATCAGCGAGCGACGCCGCTGCGGCAACAAGCGAGGAACCGCCCACCGCAGACGAGATGTCCCGCTTGGCCCGCTTCGGAACCAGAAAGAAGATCAAGGTGTGGTACGCCGACCCACCATGGGACATCGCCCAGAAAGGGAAGCGCGGCGCGATCCAGCACTACAACCTCATGACCCTGGAGCGCATCAAGGCGATGGGACCACTCATCCGGGAGTTGTCCGACGACAACGCGACCCTCCTGCTATGGGTGACCAACGCTGCACTCCCCGCAGGGATCGAGGTGCTCAAGAGCTGGGGCTTCACCTACAAGTCGAACGCCGCCTGGGACAAGTACTACATGGGCCTGGGCAGCTACTTCCGTTCCAGCCACGAGACCCTGCTCCACGGCATCCGCGGCAAGGCACCGTTCAAGTTCCACGGCCAGCGCTCCACGCTCCTGTTCCCACGCACCGAACACAGTCACAAGCCTGACGAGATGATCCCCCTCATCGAACGCCTTCTCGACGGGCCCTATGCGGAGCTGTTCGCCCGGCGCCGACCAAACTCCCGCTCCGACTGGAGCATCTGGGGCAACGAGGTCGACAGCGACTTCACGCTGCCCGGGTTCCCGGTACCCAGCGACAAGAAGTTCCCGAGGCCCAGGCAGGCGAGCACCGGAGGGCCCAGTGATGCCTGATGTTCTCCGCCAACACGCCCTCCGGCAAGAACGACAAGGAGCCCACCACGATGGGTCAGCGCATCCTCGGATTCTGCTTCACGTTCTTCCTCAGCGTGATGCTGCTGTACCTCGCAGTCGACATCCTCGAGTCAATCTGGGGCTGGCTTCTGCTGGTCGCCGGGATCATCGGGACGATCTGGGTCACGCTCGTCGTCTACCGACGCTGGCGCGATGGCTGGTAAGAAGCATGAGCAAGTTCACCTCTGCCCGAATGTTGTGGAATAGACAACCCCTCTTGACAAACAGAAAACAATGGCGCGTAATCATCGGCACCTTATGTCAAGGCCTCGCCGCACGACCCTCTGCGTCTGAACGTAAGAAACGTAAGTCGGTTAATTGCCGAAAGCAGGTGTGTATATGAGTCGAAAACCTCAGCGCCGCTATCGCAAACACCCTGATCGCAGGGTCTGGGTGTTTAGTGAACTCAATCACGATCTACGTCCTGAACAGATCGCGAAGATCCTGACCGCAGCAGGTCTGGAACAGGCACGTCTTGAGGCGAAGGCCGCCGAAGAACACAACCAGCACACCGACCATGGCTCTTCGAACTCACCCTTGGAGGAGGCGTCCGATGACTGACCCGATCCACTACACACGGTTGCTGCCGGGCACAGACCTGACCTCCGCTCAGGTGCAGCGCCTACTCGAACGACTCAGCACGCCGGATGCACTGCGCCCACTGGTGTTCGAAACCTGGGCGACCGATGACTGCATCACACACCTGGTCGGCCGCGCCGAGTCTGGCAAGCCGACACTGCGCACCCTCATCCGCTCCTACCTCCCGGAAGCCCGGACACTGCGGGCGAGCCGTCCAGCAGCGCCGGAACGGGTGGCGCGCCTCAAGACCTCCCCCCGGGGCATGCCGCTGCGCCATGACGCGCTCGAAGATCTCCTGCACGCCATCTACAGCGTGCTCTCGGGGCGACGCAGGAGCGAGACCATCGCCGTCCAAGTGGTGCTCGGTCGCGGTCACCGGCCCGCGTCGGTACCCAGCAAGATCCTCGATCCGACCACGTCCATACCCGATCTGCTGCTGCGCGGGACCGCTGCGGCATCGACGCAGACCCGCAAGTGGGTCGCCCAGCACGCTGCCCAGGCACGGATCGAGGTGACGGTGCGCATCGGTGTGTCCGCGCCCGCATCTGCCCGTCGCCGTCAGATCCGCGGCCAGTTCCTCAGCGCTTTCGACCAGCTGGAAGCACCCGGAGCACACCTGACCCTCGTCAGCGAACGCGCACACAAATGGGAGCATGCAGTCCCCCGGTGGCACTCACTGCCGCTGACCGCCATGCAGCTGGTAGGCCTCATCGGCTGGCCGGTCGACGAGCTCGAACTCCCTGGACTGCCACCGCGCCACCCGAGACTCCTGACTCCGCCACGCGGCATCGAAGAGAAGACGTCGGTCTTCGCGCGCAGCACCACGCCCGGCGTGAACAAGCCCATCGGCATGACACCCTTTGCCCGGCTGATGCACCTTGCCATCACTGGGGGCACCGGGTCAGGCAAGAGCGAGATCTTCGCGTCACTGGCACTGTCTGACATCCGGGCAGGGCGCCCGCTGGTGCTGGTCGAGCCAAAGCGCCAACTGGTCGACGCCATCGTCAAGCGCGCACCCAAGAATGCCGCCGGGCGGGTCATCGTCATTGACGCGGCTGAAGCGGTTCCGGTCGGCTTCAACCCGCTCGACCTTGGCGATCGTGATCCCGGTCCGGTGGTCGACGGCATCCTCGAAGTCTTCAAGAACGTCTTCACCGATGGCTGGGGGCCAAGAACCGAAGACCTGATGCTCGCCGGGCTCCTGACCCTCGTCGCCGACGGCCAGCGCCGCGGCACTGCGCACACGCTGCTGGATCTGCCGATGCTGCTCAGTGATGACGGCTATCGGCGCGGCGTCGTCGGGGCGGTGGCGGGCGATCCGGTGCTCGCCGCCTACTGGGCAAGCTTCAACGAACTGTCACCAGCGAACCGGGCGAACATCGTGGCGGCACCGTTGAACAAGCTACGCAAGTACGTGCTGCGCAGGAACGTCGCCGCCGTCCTCGGCCAGTCGAGTCCCAAGTTCCGCCTCCGCGACGTCTTCCGCAACCAGATTGGCGAGCCTGGCATGGCTGTCCTGGTGCCGCTCAACGACGCGCTCATCGGGCCGGGTGCCGCCCAACTGCTTGGCGGCCTAGTCGTGGCGGAGGTCTGGCTGGCCACCCAGGAGCGTGCCACCGAGGACGACCCGAAGCAGCGCCCCGGCTTCGTCTTCATCGACGAGGTGCAGCGCTACCTGCATCTGCCCACCAGTATCGACGATGCGCTAGCCACAAGCCGCAGCTACGGCATCGGCTGGCACCTGGCCTTCCAGGGGCGCGGTCAGGTTCCCATCAAGCTGGTCGATGCCATCGAGCTGAACGCGAGAAGCCAGATCAGCTTCGCTGCCAGCCCGAAAGACGCCACCGCGCTCGCCAAGACCACCACGAAACTCGTGGCCGAAGACTTCCAGGCCCTCGACCGCTTCCACGTGTACTGCAACCTCGCCGTCGACGGCGCACCGGCTGGCTGGTTCTCCGCACGCACCGAACCACCCGCACCGGACTCCGGTCATGCAGAAGACATCCGGGCCGCCTACCGCGAGCAGTTCGCTGGCGATGGTGCAACTGCCGTCACCGACACAAGTCCAACACCAAGCGCCACCTCACCCGGCACGGGTGGCGAGCCGAGCGTGGGAACGCATCAGCGACGGAGGCGACCATGAAAGCAATGCTGGTGGCAAAGGCGACGTCCACGGGGGCCAGGTGCGAGGGCTCGAGAAGTGTCCGGTCTGTTCCGTTCCATGTTCCAACCGCTGTTCCGTTCACTCTGCGCAAGCGTGCCCCTGTTGACCACTGTTCCGGCGATTCCGGCCTGAACTGGGATGGAACTCCCGCTCAATCGAGCGGGACGCGGGGCCACCACCAGGTGGGCGCTGCGACGGACCACTGCGAGGAGCAAGGAGGTGTCTTATGACACCGCGCAGGCCTTACCGGATCGACGGGTTGCTGTTGCATCTCACCGAGCGTGACATCCGTGTCCTGGAAGTCTTGGAGCAGTTCCGGCTGCTCGACACGAGGCTCGTCCAACGCCTCCAGTTCCCTGTCGGAGGCGACCAGAACGCGGGCGAGCACGTGACGGCCTCCTCGGCGACCCGCACCGCCACGAGGGTGCTCGGGCGGCTGGAGGGCCACGGCCTGGTCGCCCGCGTGGGCCGCCGTGTGGGTGGCAGGGGGCACGGTTCGGGCCAGACCATATGGCAATTGGGTGCGCCCGGAGAACGCCTCCTACGGGCCCGACGTGGCGAAACCGGGCGCAGGCGCTACGTCGACCCCGGCGCCGGATTCCTCGCCCACACCCTGGCGGTCGCCCACTACGCCGCAACCCTGAACGAGAAGGCGCGCGCCGACCGCTTCGAGATCCCCCAACTGCAGACCGAGCCCGCCTCCTGGCGAGGCTTCCAGGCAGCCCACGGTGGGGCTGTGACCCTTAAGCCGGACCTCTCCGTCGTCACGGCCGATGCCGAGAGCGAAACGCACAGCTTCATCGAGATCGACCGCGACACCGAGCACCTGCCCTCCGTGCTCCGAAAGTCGATGCGCTACCAGCAGTACTGGCAGGCAGGCGTCGAGCAGGTCACATACGACCTGTTCCCGGCCGTCGTCTGGGTGACACCCGACCAGACACGCGCTGACAAGATCCGGCGCGCCATCACAGAGGACCCCACCCTCAACGTCGCACTCTTCCATGCGGCCACCGCCGAACAATCGCTCGACGTGGTCGCACCGTACCCATCACTTAACCCGAAAGGAGGTTCATTGTGAACTCATTATCAACAAGCAACGCCACGGGCAGTTTCAGGACATCCGAGTCCTTCACCCGCGAGGAGGTACGAGGCGCGATCAACTTCCTCCGCGATCTGCCTCGACCCGAGCTGCAGAAAGCCCTGGCCCAGGTCATCGCCGGCGCGATCGCCGACTCCGAGCACATCGCCATGCAGCAGTTCGCCTCCACCGGCGAGCTCAACGCTGAGGCCCTGCTCGACGAACTCGACCGAGTCGAGGTCGCTTTCGAAGAAGAAGCCTGGGTCGACGCCCTCGCACGCTTCGTGCTCTTCACGAGCAAAGGCCGCTCATGAGCGAGTACGACCACCCCACGCACCAGCCGGAGCAACCGCCACACGAGAACGAGCTGCAGTTCGGGGCCTACCCGGCACCGGATCGCGACATGCCGAACTGGCGACGCCTCGAGGTGGCCTCGCGCCGTCTGGGGGAACTGATCGCCGCGGGCATCTCCACAGCGATGGATGAACACCGCGAGATCGATGACGCCACGGCCCGCCTCATCGCTCACGTCCTGGGACGCGCCTTTGGCCGCCAGAGCGCCTTGGCAGGATTCGGCCAAACCGGCGAGGGCGACTACGAAGCGCTGCGCGACGAATACCTGACCATCTACGGCAGCGCCGAAGCACCCGCCTCGACCAAGCAGCTGATCGACTGGCTCGGCACCTACCTCGTCCGGCGAGAAGACGACGGCACCCTGCGCCACGCCGGGGAGGACGACCTCCCGCCGAAACTCGAGCAGCTCTTCGTGCCGACCGACGTGCATGTGGGCGAGGAGTATTTCACCGTCCATGTCCCTGCAAGCTACGACCGAACCGCCATCGAGGGGCTCACCGCAACGCTCCACGAGCTGCAGCTCGACAAGGACGCAACCCTCCAGGCGTTCCTGTCCCTGCCCGACGTCAACGCCATGAGCGGGGACATCATGGAGGACTTCCATGAGAACTACGCCGGCATCTACCTCAACGTCGAAGACGCGCTCGATGAGCTGGCGGAGATGGGTGAACGCGAACGCGACGTGAGCCAATACGCCGCCCAACGACAACTCATCATCGAGGACATGACCCCGGACTACGAGGCGCTGCGCGAGCACGCCTCCGACGTCTTCGACCTCGTCGAGTGGAAGGGGCGGGTCTATGTCTTCTACAAGTAGCCCCTCGGACGCAGTGCCGGCCGATGAGTTCCCCAAGCGGCCTCGCGGACGTCCTCGCACGCCCAAGCGAGTTCACGTGACGTTCGAGCCGCGTGACCGACTCGACATCGGAAGACTGGCGCTGGTGCTTCACGGCATCTACGCGCGCGACCAAGCCCAAGCCAACGCCAGACGCCGGAACGAAGGAGAGGCGATACCCCGTGACGAAGCCGGATGAACGAGGTGAAAACCAAAACGCACCGCGACCCCCGTCCGAAGTCGCCGAACATGCTCTGACCAGCCGAAATGAGCTTGACTCCCCAGGCAAAGAGAGCGTCAATTCGGAGGACCTAACAGGAGGGACCACCATGAACGGAACATTTGAACAATCAACAAAGGCCCGGGAGCCAACGCTCACATCCATCACCGGGCTGGAGCACCTACTGAAGAAGAACGACCCCGACGGCCCCGCGGTGCGCACCGGCGGCGCAGTGCTCTACCTTCGGGTCTCAACGACCAGGCAGATGAACACCGCTGCTGACCTCGACGAAGATGGGAACAGCATCGCTACCCAGCGCGAGTGGGCGCTAAAGAAGGCGAAGGAGCTACGCGCGCCGGTGCTGCGCGAGTTCGTCGAACCCGGGCAGTCGGCGCAGACGATCGAGAAGCGTCCAGAGTTCAAGAAGCTGCTGCGCTTCATCGACAGAACCCCCGACGTGAAGTACGTCGTCATCTACATGCGCTCCCGCGTCTTCCGCAACCACCTCGACGCGGCCATCATCAAACGCAGCCTGCGCGATAAGGGGGTCGAGCTGATCTCGGCCAAAGAGAACTTCGGCGACGGGTATATGGGCGACGCGATGGAGGCGATCACCGACGTCGTCAACGAACTCCAAGTCCGCATGAGCGGGGAAGACATCAAGATCAAGATGGCTCACAAGGTCGAACGGGGCGGGACGGTCGGCCGCGCCAAGCTCGGCTACCTCAACACCCGCAAGGACTTCGATGGACGCCTCGTCAACACCATCGACGTCGATCCCGTCCGCGCGCCGCTGATCCGCTGGGCATTCGAGCAATACTCCACCGGTCAGCACTCGATCGTGCAGCTGCAGGTGATGCTCGAAGACCAAGGACTGACCACCCGCCCCTCCGCCAAGCGCGCAGCCACGCCACTATCTTCCAGCCAGCTCGCGGTGATTCTGCGCGACCCGTACTACACCGGCGTCATCCGCTACAAAGGGGCCCTCCACCCAGGCCGTCACGAACCGATCGTCAGCAAGGAACTCTTCCTCGCCGTGCAGAAGGTCCTCGATGGGCGCAACCGCAAAGGCGACCGTGACCGCATCCACTTCCACTTCCTGCGAGGACTGCTCTACTGCGAAGAATGCCGCAGGGCAGGACGTGACAGCCGTCTCGTTTACAGTCAGAACACCGGCCACGGCGGCACCTACGAGTACTACATCTGCACCGCGAAACAGCGCGGCCTCTGTACGATGCCCAGCGTCCGCCTCGATGACGTGGAAGACGCCGTCGCCCACGCCGTCGCCGCCGAAGAGTTCCACACCGACGAACTGGCCGACATCCGCGACGAGGTACGTCACGCCCTCGAAGAAATGCAATCCCACGAGCAGGAGGAGAAGGACGCTCTCCGCAAACAACTTGCGAAGCTCGAAGCCCAAGAGGACCGGCTCATCGACCTGGCCGCAGATGGCAAGCTGCCCAGCACCAAGCTCCGCGAACGCCTCGAAGCAGTCACACTCCGCAAGGGAGCGGTAGCCGAGCAGCTGGCCCGCACGGGTGAAAGCATCCAGCGCGGCGTTGACCGCGTCTACACCTCCGTCGATCTGCTCGACAAGCCTCGCGAACTCTACGAGAGCCTACCCGACAGCGCCCGCCGCAACCTTCTGGGCGCGTTCTTCGACCGCCTGGACGTCCTCGTCACCGAAGACGGGCTCCAGCTCACTAGCGAACGCACAGAGATCAACGCCACGTTCCACCAGTGGCAGGCGCAGCACGACTTGGCCGGCGCACCTGACGCAGAGGGAAACGAAAAGGCTCCCCGCACAACTGTGGGGAGCCAATCGGACAACCGTAACCCGCCTATTCAGTCCAAAGGTTTGAATAAGCCGGTAGTGGTCGGGGCGGCGGGATTTGAACCCACGACATCTTGCTCCCAAAGCAAGCGCGCTACCAAGCTGCGCCACGCCCCGATGCCGCCCGGGGGCGACCAGACGATGATACGTTCCCCGCGGCCCGGCGGTCACATCGGGGTACCCCCTGTGGCGGGCAGCCCGCCCCGTTCCCTCCCCGCGGACGAGGGCGGCGCCGCCCTCGTCGGTCGTGGCCCCGGGTGAGCGGTGCCCGGACCGGGCGACGCGCCCTGGGGTGGAGCACTCGGGGGAGACGGACCGGCAGTGGTCCGCGGGCGGAGTTCGCATCGACCGCCGGGGCACGCTACCATTCCCCTGTTGCCCCGCGAGGGCGGCGAGACGCGGGCGTAGCTCAATGGTAGAGCCTCTGCCTTCCAAGCAGATCACGCGGGTTCGATTCCCGTCGCCCGCTCCGCACGGCCCGGGCCCGGCGTTCCGACGAAAGGTTGGCGTCGGGCCTTCGGCGTGAGAGGGCTCTTCCGTCCACCTCTTGGCCACTCGTTTAGCCATGTGCACCGTCCGTGTGCAGACGCTCCTGCCCACCCTCAAGGCATGCACGACGAGATGCCGGCCCGGCATCTCAACGACCGGAACTCCTCCAGCGGCGTCACCCCTGCGCGGAGCCCATCGCGTCGCGGGGGAGTCGCGGACTGTCCCGGTGCCCCCACAACCACGGCCAGTACGCGGTGTCCGTGCGCAGGACCCACACGGCGATGCCCCCGCAGAACAGGCACACCAGGGCCAGCACCACCCGACCACCCCAGGAGAGGGTGCCGAACCCGGGGATGGCGAGTGCGACCAGGCAGAGGGCCACTGCGGTGGTGACGAGGGCCCAGAAGGACACCCACAGGGCGAGGGCGAGCAGAGTCCACCGGCGTCCCGCCCGTCCCATCTGCAGGTAGCGTCGTCGTGACATCACCCAGTGGGGCATCCCGAAGGAGATGAACAGGGCGTCCTCCTCGAGATCGGACGCCTGCCCGGACCGCCCGGAACCGAGGCGCGCAGGCGCAGGTGCGTCCGGTCGCGCTCCCGTCCCCGCCCGGGCCCGCGCCCTGGCCCGTCGGGTCCTGCGCCTCGGCCCGCTGGTGCCCCGTCCCATGTCCGTGACCCCACAGGGGGAGAGCCGGGCGGCGACAGGGTCTTGTGTACCCTGAGGCCAAGGGCGTGACGCCGATGATCGATCCCGGCAGCGTCCAGATGCCCGTCCCACGTTTTTCCGCGTGAGGGTGGGCATCGTCCAATTCTCCGGCCGGGGCGGTCCCGGTCCGCCGTCCGTTGCCCTGCGTCTCCTGCCCACCACCCGGGGCCCTCCACCTTCCACCCGCTGCCCACCACCCGCTGCCCACCACCCGGCACACGCGGGCGCACCCCCGACCCGGACCGGTCAGCCGACCCGCACGGAGTCCAGGTGCCCGGGCACCGTCGCCTCGATCCCCAGCTCCTCGGTGATGCGACGTGCCAGGGCCAGGGCCGAGTCCGGCTCACCGTGGACGCAGAACACGCGTCGCGGACGGGGGCGCAGGGCGCCCAGCCAGGCCAGGAGGTCGGAGGCGTCGGCGTGCACGGAGAACTCCTCCTCGCGCACGACCTCCGCGGCCACCGCCACGTGGGCCCCGTGCATCTTCAGCTGGGTGGCACCGTCGGCCAACGCCCGCCCCTGGTTCCACCGCCTGGTACCCGGTGAGGACCACGGTGTGCCGGGGGTCGGGCAGCATGTGCTCGAGGTGGTGCAGGACCCGCCCGCCGGTCGCCATGCCCGAGGCGGAGATGATGACGCAGGGGCGGTGGGGACGGTTGAGCTGCTTGGACTCCTCGACCGTGTGGACCTCGCGCAGGTCGAGACCGGGGAGGCGGAACCCCCGCGCCTCGGGACGCAGCTCCCCGGCGGCGGAGGGGGACTGGTAGATGCGCAGGCTGGCCAGGGCCATCGGGGAGTCGACGAAGATCGGCAGGGGAGGGATGCGACCCTCGCGCTGCATGTCGGCCAGGGCGGTGAGGACCACCTCGGTGCGGTCGACCGCGAAGGCGGGGACGAGGACCGACCCGCCGCGAGCGACCGTGCGCCGGATCGCCTCGGCGAGCACCCGGTGGGGTTCCGCGCCCGGCTCGGGGTGCTCGCGGTCCCCGTAGGTCGACTCCACCAGGACGGTCGCGGCGCCGGGAGGCACCTCCCGCGGGCGCAGGACTGGGTGCGTGGCGCGGCCGAGGTCCCCCGAGAAGAGCACCGGGCCGTCCGCGGTGTGCAGGCGGATGCTGGCCGAGCCCAGGATGTCGCCCGGCGCGGGTCCAGCGTGCCGAGACCCCGACCCCCAGGTCCACGTCCCGGTCGAAGGGCACCTCGCGGAGGAGCGGCAGGGTGCGCTCGACGTCGCTGACCCGGTAGAGCGGTTCGGCGTTGCGGTGGCGGGAGTAGCCGTGGGAGCGGGCATCGTCGGCGTCGCGCTCCTGGAGGAACGCGGAGTCGCGCAGGACGATCCCGCACAGCTCGGCCGTGGCGCGCGTCGCCCAGATCCTGCCGGTGAAACCGTGGCGCACCAGGCGGGGGAGGTACCCGCAGTGGTCGAGGTGGGCGTGGGTGACCAGGACGTCGGAGATGGACGAGGGCGGGACGGGGAAGTCCGACCAGTTCATCAGCCGCAGGCGCTTCTCCCCTTAGAACAGACCGGCGTCCACGAGGATCCGGCGCTCGCCGGGCCCGCCCTCGTCCGTCGTGACCAGGAACTTCGAACCGGTCACGGTGCCGGAGGCCCCGAGGAAGGACAGCGTCGTCGATGCCATGCCCCCACTGTGCCCGTTCCTCGACCCGCGCGGTGGCGGATTGGGTCCCCGATCCGGGTCTCCGCCGAGGGGCACGGGCCGTCCCCCTGTCCCGGGGGAGTGGGGCGCGCCCGGTGCCGGTGTCCGTCGCGGGGCCGGTCGGGGGTCCGCCCCACCGCCGGTGCCGCGGTCGGGGAGCCGAATGGTGGGCCCGCTGGCCGCCGGGCCCCACTCCTGGACGCACGTCGAGGACCGCCAACGCGTGCGGTTGACCACACGCCGGCCCGGTCCGTGCTGGTGGACGGGGCCGGCACGAGACATCGTCATGCCCCTGTCGTAGGATTGGGTGGTTGTCATGCGCCCGGAATCGGCGCCCCGGAACAGAAGACGTTGGAGTGCACACACGTGAAGAGCACTGTTGAGACCCTCGAGCCCACCAAGGTGCGCCTGACCGTCGAGGTCGGCTACGAGGAACTGAAGCCGCAGATGGAGAAGGCCTACAAGGACATCGCGTCCCAGGTCCAGGTCCCCGGCTTCCGGAAGGGTCACGTGCCCCCGCGGATCATCGACCAGCGCTTCGGTCGCGCCGCCGTCATCGAGCAGGCCATCAACGACGTCCTGCCCCGCATGTACTCCCAGGCCGTCTCCGAGAACGAGCTGCGTCCGATGGCCCAGCCCGAGGTCGAGGTCACCGAGATCCCCAACACCACCGGCGAGCAGGGCGGTCAAATGGTCTTCACCGCCGACGTCGACATCGTCCCCGCCTTCGAGCTCCCCGAGCTCGACGAGGAGACGGTCATCGAGGTCGAGCCCACCACGGTCACCGACGAGGACGTCCAGGCCGAGCTCGACGAGCTGCGCGGTCGCTTCGCCTCCCTCAAGTCCGTCAAGCGCCAGGCCAAGACCGGCGACTTCGTCACCCTGGACCTCACTGCGACGGTGGACGGCGAAGAGGTCGACTCCGTCTCCGACGTCTCCTACGAGATCGGCTCCGGCACCATGCTGGAGGGCCAGGACAAGGCCCTGCGCGGCACCCACGCCGGTGACGTCGTGACCTTCACCTCCACCCTCAAGGGTGGTGACCACGCAGGCGAGGAGGCCGAGGTCACCCTCACCGTCAAGGCGGTCAAGGCGCGCGAGCTGCCCAAGGCCGACGACGACTTCGCCCAGATGGTCTCCGAGTTCGACACCATCGACGAGCTGATGACCGACCTGCGCGAGCAGGCAGGTCAGAGCAAGCGTTCCGGCCAGGCCCTCCAGGCCCGCGACCGTCTCCTCGACAAGCTCCTCGGGGACACCGAGATCCTCCTGCCCGAGGCCGTCGTCGAGCACGAGCTCGGCCACCGCGTCCAGGAGGACGCCTCCGCCAAGGAGAAGAAGGAGGCGCGCGCCGAGGTCGAGAAGGATCTCCGCCAGGAGTTGCTCTCCGAGACGCTCGCCCAGAAGCTCGGCGTCCAGGTCTCCCAGCAGGAGCTCATCGACTACATGCTCCAGATGGCCCAGACCTACAACATGGACGTCAACCAGCTGTTCCAGGACTCCTCCCAGGTCCAGTCGATGGTCGCCCAGCTCGCCCGCACCAAGGCCCTCATCGAGGCCCTGCGCAAGGTGAGCGTCAAGGACACCGAGGGCAACGACGTGGACCTGTCCGTGTTCTTCGGTGATGCCGACGCCGACGAGGAGGCGGAGGAGGAGGCCGGCGAGGGCACTTCCGAGTCCCCCGTGGACGCGACCGAGGTCGCCACCGAGGAGGAGACCGAGGAGTTCGAGGACCACACCGGTGAGGACGCCTA
>NZ_CCXH01000020.1 GCF_000820725.1 Actinomyces polynesiensis
GACTTCGCCGCAGGGGGGGTGAGCCTGCGCCGTCAGCGAAAAAGGCGGCGCCCGTCATGTCGGTGGCGTTCCCGACCCGCTAGGTTGGAGCACAGCAACGGCCCGCACACGCAGGGCCACTGGACGGAGGGACGACACGTGAGCGACATGCGCACGACGGCCGCGGGGCCCGGGCCCGATTCCCCGATGGCACTGGGGGATGCGGTCTACCAGAGGCTCCTCAAGGAGCGCATCATCTGGCTGGGCGGGGAGGTGCGTGACGACAACGCCAACGCGATCTGCGCGCAGCTGCTCCTCCTGGCGGCGGAGGATCCCGACGCCGACATCTCGCTGTACATCAACAGCCCCGGTGGTTCGGTGACGGCCGGCATGGCCATCTACGACACCATGCAGTACATCAAGCCCGACGTCTCCACCGTCGCCATGGGCCTGGCCGCCTCCATGGGTCAGTTCCTGCTCACGGCCGGGGCGATCGGCAAGCGCTACGTCACCCCCCACACCCGCGTGCTGCTCCACCAGCCGCTGGGCGGTGCGGGCGGCTCCGCCACCGACATCCGCATCAATGCCGACCTCATCCTCAAGATGAAGAAGGAACTCGCGGAGATCACCGCGGAGCGCACCGGCAAGACGGTCGAGCAGATCGAGGCGGACGCGGACCGCGACCACTGGTTCTCCGCTCAGGAGGCCCTGGAGTACGGGTTCGTCGACCGGGTCGTGAGCTCGCCCCAGGAGATCGGGCGCCGTGCCGCCGACGGCCAGAACGGAGCCAACTGACATGAGCACCACCCCATACTTCGAGGCCATCGCCCGCCAGATGCCCGAGGCGCGCTACGTCCTCCCCACCTTCGAGGAGCGCACGGCCTACGGCTTCAAGCGCCAGGACCCCTACGCGAAGCTCTTCGAGGACCGCATCGTCTTCATGGGCGTGCAGGTCGACGACGCCTCGGCCGACGACGTCATGGCCCAGCTGCTGGTCCTGGAGTCCCAGGACCCCGACTCGCTGATCACCATGTACATCAACAGCCCCGGCGGGTCCTTCACCGCGCTCACGGCCATCTACGACACGATGCTCTACATCAAGCCGCAGATCCAGACCGTGTGCCTGGGCCAGGCCGCCTCCGCGGCAGCGGTCCTGCTGGCTGCGGGCTCGCCCGGCAAGCGCCTGGCACTGCCCAATGCACGTGTCCTCATCCACCAGCCGGCGATGGAGGCATCCAGGGCCAGGCCTCGGACATCCAGATCGTCGCCGACGAGATCGACCGGATGCGCGTGTGGTTGGAGGAGACCCTCTCCAAGCACTCGAACACCCCGGTGGAGCAGGTGCGCCGCGACATCGAGCGCGACAAGATCCTCACCGCCGAGCAGGCCAAGGAGTACGGCCTGATCGACCAGGTGCTCGCCTCCCGCAAGGGTGACGCCTGAGGGCAGTGACATCGACGAGGGCGGCGCACGGGTGCCCCTCGGGTCCGGTCCGGTCGGCGGCTGCGGTCGCGGGTCGGGAGGGCCCACGGGAGCGGGGGCGCCGCCCTCGTCGCACATCTCCTCGCAGGCCCCGCCGGGCTGCACTGTCCGCCTGTCCGGCTGTCCAGGCGGTCCGCAGTGTCCGGGCGGTCCGCAGTGTCCGGACGGGCCGAGACCCCCGGAACGGACCGCAGAGCCCGGCCACCCCAGGTCTGGCACCGTGTGTTGCCTCGCGGAGCCTGTGGGGCTGGAATAGGCTGAACACCAAGGAAATCGCCGCCCATCCGGGACGTCGGCCATCGGTCGGGGTCGCGGGGGACGGTCGTCGGGGCCCCGTGGGGCCACGGCGGGACAGGTGGGGGGAGGGATCGGCATGAGCCGACTGACCGACGGTGCAGAGCTGCTCAAGTGTTCCTTCTGCGGCAAGAGTCAGAAGCAGGTCCGCAAGCTCATCGGCGGCTCGGGCGTCTACATCTGCAACGAGTGCATCGAGCTGTGCAACGAGATCCTCGACGAGGAGTTCGGTCCCCAGACCGAGAGCTCCGACGAACCCCTGCCCAAGCCGCGTGAGGTCTACGACTTCCTCGACTCCTGGGTCATCGGCCAGGACCGCGCCAAGCGCGCACTCTCCGTGGCCGTCTACAACCACTACAAGCGGGTCCGCTCCCGTGAGGCCGGCCACGACGAGGACATGGAGGGCACCAAGTCCAACATCCTCCTCCTCGGCCCCACCGGCACCGGCAAGACGCACCTCGCCCGCTCCCTCGCCCGACTCCTGCAGGTCCCCTTCGCCATCGTCGACGCCACGGCGCTGACCGAGGCCGGGTACGTGGGCGAGGACGTGGAGAACATCCTCCTCAAGCTCATCCAGGAGGCCGACGGCGACATCAAGCGCGCCGAACGCGGCATCATCTACATCGACGAGATCGACAAGATCGGGCGCAAGGGCGAGAACGCCTCCATCACCCGCGACGTCTCCGGTGAGGGCGTGCAGCAGGCACTGCTGAAGATCATCGAGGGGACCACCGCCTCCGTGCCGCCCCAGGGCGGGCGCAAGCACCCCCACCAGCAGTTCCTGGAGATCGACACCTCCGGGATCCTCTTCATCGCGGCCGGCGCCTTCGCCGGCATCGAGGAGATCGTCAAGTCCCGCCTGGGGCAGCGCTCCACGGGCTTCGGCTCCAACCTGAAGTCGGCGGCCGAGTACGGCGACCTCTACGAGTCCGTCACGCCGGAGGACCTCCACAAGTTCGGCATGATCCCCGAGTTCATCGGACGCCTGCCGATCCTCACCTCCACCAAGCTGCTCACCGAGCACGACCTCGTGCGCGTGCTCACCGAGCCGAAGAACTGCCTGGTGCGCCAGTACCAGCACCTCTTCGAACTGGACGGCATCGAGCTGGACTTCACCCAGGACGCGCTGCTGGCCGTGGCCGCCCAGGCCAACTCGCGGGGGACCGGGGCCCGCGGGCTCTCCTCCATCATGGAGAAGACGCTGTCGGACCTCATGTTCGAGATGCCCAGCCGCACCGACGTCGCCCGCGTCCTCATCACCGCCGACGCCGTGGCGGGCACCGGCGAGGCCGAGCTCTTCGCCGAGCGCGAGGGCGACGCCCTCACCGCCTGAGGACGCCGCCCGGGGAGTCCTGACCGGGGGCCGTCCACACCGGGGCGCCCGCCCACGAGGGCGGGTCCCGGTGCGTCACAATGGGGCCCGGCGGACCGAGGGCGTCCGACCGGGGGAAGGGACCACCATGTCGCAGGGGAGCGCGGCGTCCGAGCCGCAGACGGGACACACTCCGGGGGCGCGCCCGACGGGTGGCGGTGCCGGGGCGACGGGCCCGTCCGTCGGCAGGGCCGACGAGGGCGGCGCGGTGCCCCCCGAGCTCGTCGAGGCGCGCGCGACGATCGACAACATCGATGCGGCCCTCATCCACATCCTCGCCGAGAGGTTCCGCTGCACCCAGAAGGTCGGCCACATCAAGGCCGAGCACGACCTCCCCCCGGAGGACCCGGCCCGCGAGGCCCGTCAGGTCGCCCGCATGCGTCGACTCGCCGAGGAGTCAGGACTGGACCCGGACTTCGCGGAGAAGTTCCTGACGTTCATGGTGCGTGAGGTCATCCGCCACCACGAGGACATCAAGCGCGACTACGAGCGCCGCTGAGGTCTGCGACGAGGGGCGCAGCCGACCCCACCGTCCCCTCCCGCCGGGTCCCTGCCGGTTGCGGGACCCCACCGGCCCCGTCCCACGGGAGGGGCCGGAGCGGTGGGGTCCGCACACTGCCTCACTCCACGTCCTGGACCGGCCCCCCGTAGATGTCGTCGATGACGTCGGCGTACCTGCGCAGCACGGCGTCACGACGGACCTTCAGGGAAGGCGTCAGCAGCCCGTTCGCCTCGGTGAAGTCGGTGGAGAGCACCTTGATCTTGCGGATCGACTCCGCCCGGGACACGTGCTGGTTGGCCCGGTCGACGGCGCGTTCGAGCGCGGCGTGGACCTCGAGGTTGTTGGCGGCCTCGGCCACCGACATCGGGGGCAGGTTGTGCTTCTTCAACCACACCGGCAGCATCTCCGCGTCCAGCGTGATGAGGGCCGCGATGAAGGGGCGCTTGTCGCCGACGACCACGATCTGGCTGATCAGCGGGTGGCTCGTGAGGTCGTCCTCCACCATGGCGGGGGAGACGTTCTTGCCCCCGGCGGTGACGATGAGCTCCTTGAGGCGCCCGGTGATGGTGATGTAGCCGTCCTCGTCGACCGAACCGAGGTCACCGGTGCGGAACCACCCGTCCTCGGTGAAAGCGGCCTTCGTCGCCTCCGGGTCGTTGTTGTAGGAGGTGAAGACGGAGGGGCCCCGGACGAGCAGCTCGCCCTCCTCGGAGATCGTGACGGAGGCCTTGGGCAGGAGGGAGCCCACGGTGCCGATCTTGTTGAGGCTGGGGGTGCTCACGGAGATCGGGCCGACCGTCTCGGTGAGCCCGTAGCCCTCCAGCACGGTCAGGCCCATGCCCGTGTAGAAGCGGGCCAGGTGCTCCGACAGGGGCGCGCCGCCGCAGATGAAGAAGTCGAGGTTGCCCCCGACCAGGGCGCGGATCTTGCCGTAGACCAACCGGTCGGCCACGGCGTGGAGCAGCTTCTGCCGCTTGGAGGGGCCCTCGGGCGTGTCCTGGGCGAGCGACTGGTCGATCGCGACCTTCACCGCCCAACGGAAGACCTTCTGCGCCGACCCGGTGGCCTGGGCGTCGGCGGAGTTGTAGACCTTCTCCAGCACGCGCGGCACGACGAAGACGTAGGTGGGTCTGAAGGCGCGCAGGTCCGTGAGCAGGTTCTTCATGTCGCCCACGTGGCCGAGGACGCCCTCGCCGGCGATCTGGTAGACCTCGATGAAGCGGGCGAAGACGTGTGCCAGGGGCAGGAAGAGCAGGAAGCGGGAGGTCGGAGAGGCATTGACCTCGGGCATCCAGCGCTCGGAGTTCACGATCCCGTCGGTGAAGTTCCCGTGGGTGATGACGGTGCCCTTCGGGCGGCCCGTGGTCCCCGAGGTGTAGACGATGGTCGCGATGGAGGAGGTGTCCAGGCGGTCGGTGCGTGCCGTCACCTGGTCGTGGGTGATGCCGACCCCGGCATCCCGGATGGTGTGGATGGCCTCCTGGTCGAGGGAGAGCACCTTCAGGTCGGGCTTGTCGGCGGCGGCCGCCGCGGCCCGGACCAGCTCCGCCAGGGTGACGGTCTCGGCGATCGCGAGCACGGCACCGGAGTCGGTGAGGATGTGGCGCACCTGCTCCAGGGAGGAGGTCTCGTAGATCGGGACGGGGACCAGTCCGGCGAACCAGCAGGCGAAGTCGAGCAGGGTCCACTCGTAGCGGGTGTGGGACATGATGGCCACGGAGTCCCCGAACTCCAGGCCCATGCCGATGAGGCCTGCGGCCACCTCGAGGACCTGCTCGTGGAAGGAACGTGCCGAGACAGGGGTCCACGAGTCACCGATGAGGGACTTGACCTCGATGAGGGGACGGCCCGCGGATCTCTGGACGCGCCGCTGGAGCAGGTAGGGGATCGTCGTGGAGGGCTCGATGTCCACCAGGTCGGGACCCCTCCACACCGGTGAGCCGTCGCGCTCGGCGACGACCCGGTCGCGCAGGAAGACCTTGTCCGTCACGGGCACGGGTGCACCGGCGGTGGCCTCCTGGACGTTGAGGGGCGCCGGCGGCTCCGGCAGCTCCGGCTGATCCGGGGAGCCCGCGGACCCGGCCCCCTGCGGGGCACCCGCGACAGGGTCGCTGCCCGGGGTGCCGGTGTCCTCGCCCGGGGACGGGGTGTCCTGCGTGGGCTGCTGGTCGTCGGCGGGTGTCGTCATGGGTTGCCTCCTGGATCGGTGCCGGGCGCACTCCCGTCACCAGGACGGGACCGCATCCCCGACACCAGAGTAGACACACCCGGTGCCGCCGCGGGCGCCGGGATCGGCGGGCCGGGGGAGGTGTGCGGCGTGGCACCCCCGTGGCGAGCCCCGGCACCCGAGGTTGCACCACCCCCGGCACCCCAGGTGGCCCCCGGCGGAACCAACCCCCTCGGCACCGACCGCAGCGCCTCACACGTCCTGGACGGGGCCCCCGTAGATGTCGTCGGTGACGGGGGCGAAACGCTGCAGCACGACCCCGCGCTTGACCTTCAGCGACGGCGTGATCAGCCCGTTGGCCTCGGTGAAGTCGGTGGTGAGGATCTTGATCTTGCGGATCGACTCCGCCCGCGAGACGTGTTCGTTGGCCCGGGCGATCGCCCGCTCGAGGCTGGCCTGGACCTCGAGGTCGTTGGCCGCCTCGGACACGGACATCTCGGGCAGGCCGTGGTTCCTCAACCACAGGGGCAGCATCTCCGCGTCCAGGGTGATCAGCGCCGAGATGAACGGCCGCTTGTCACCGACCACCACGACCTGGGAGATCAAGGGGTGACCGCGCAGGTCGTCCTCCAGGGCGGCGGGGGCGACGTTCTTCCCGCCGGCGGTGACGATGATCTCCTTGGCGCGCCCGGTGATGCGCAGGTAGCCGTCGCGGTCCAGGGACCCGAGGTCACCGGTGCGGAACCACCCGTCCTCCGTGAACGCCTCGGCGGTGGCCTCGGGGTTGCCGCGGTAGCCCTTGAAGATCGAGGGCCCCTTGAGCAGCACCTCGCCCGCATCCGAGATGCGCACCGACAGGGGCGGCAGCGGCGGGCCCACCGTGCCGATCTTCGACAGGCGCGGGGTGTTCACGGAGATCGGACCGACCGTCTCGGTGAGGCCGTAGCCCTCCAGGACGGGGATGCCCACCCCGCGGTAGAAGTGCGCCAGGCGCTCCGACAAGGGGGCGCCACCGGAGACGATGTAGTCCGCATTGCCCCCCACCAGGCGCAGGATCCTCTGGTAGACGAGACGGTCGGCCACCGCGTGCTGGGCCTTCAGGCCGGCGGAGGGTCCCTCCTGCGTGTCCTGGGCCTTGGAGTACTCGATGGCGACCTTCGCCGCCCATCGGAAGATGCGCTGCTTGCCGCCTGCGCCCGCCTGGGCGTCGGCGGAGTTGTAGATCTTCTCCAGCACGCGCGGCACCACGAGCAGGTAGCTGGGGCGGAAGGTGGCCAGGTCCGGCAGGAGGTTCTTGATGTCGGAGGTGTACCCCAGGACGCCCTCACCACTGAGCTGGAACAGCTGCAGGAAACGGGCGAAGACGTGGGCCAGCGGCAGGAAGAGCAGGAGGCGCGAGTCCTGCCCCATGGCGATCTCGGGCATCCACTGGTGGGCGTTGAGGGCGAGGTCCGTGAAGTTGCCGTGCGTGAGGACGGTGCCCTTGGGGGTGCCCGTGGTGCCCGAGGTGTAGACGATGGTCGCGACGGAGTCCGTGGTCAGCTGTGCGGTGCGTGCGGCCACGTCGTTGCGGGGCACGGTGGCCCCGGCCTCGACGATGGTCTGGATGGCCTCGGAGTCCAGCGAGAGCACCTGGACGTCGTCGCGTCCGGCCTTCTCCGCGGCCGCCCTGACCAGCTCGGCCATGTTGATGTTCTCGGTGACCACGAGACGTGACCCGGTGTCGGAGAGGATGTGCTCGATCTGGTCGATGGAGGAGGTCTCGTAGATCGGCACGGGCACGAGACCCGCGAACCAGCAGGCGAAGTCGAGGAGGGTCCACTCGTAGCGGGTGTGCGCCATGATGGCCACCGAGTCCCCGAGCTCCAGGCCCAGTCCCACCAGGCCCGCGGCGGTGGCCTGGATCTGGTCGTGGAACTGGGTGGCGGTGATGGGCGTCCACATGTCGCCCATGTGCTGCTTGCGCTCGATGATCGGGCGCCGCGCCGAACGTGCGACGCGCTGCTGGAGCAGGCGGGGGATCGTCATCGTGTCGTCGATGCGCACCAGCACCGGGGCGTGCCACTCCAGGGCGCCGTTCTCGGGCGCCTCCTCCGTCGAGGGGACGGCCGCGCCGTCGCCGGGGTCGGAGGAGTGCACCTCCGACGAGGGCGGACCGGCGAACGCCCCGGCCGTGGACTCCCTCACCGGGGCCGGGACAGTCGCACCCGAACGCTCGGCGATCTCGCGGGCCTCCGCGCTGTCCTCCACCTCGACGTCGGGGTGGACGGTGTCCTCGGGTTCGGGGTGCTGGTCCTGCCCTGCCATGTGAGCTCCTCGGGAGTCGGGGTGGTGTCGGGGTCGGGGTGGTGTCGGGGTGCTGCGGGGGAGCGTGTCACGGGTCGGGCCGCCGGCTGGTGCCGACGGCCCGTGTCCCTCAGTTCTTCGCGCGGCGGGCGGGTGCCTCACCGAGCTCGAAGGACGTGACCGAGGTCTGGGACTCCGAGGAGACGGTCTCCGTGGTCCCGCCCTCGTCGGTCACGGAGGCGGAGGCGGCGACGGCGACGAGCGTCAGTTCCCCCTCGATCTTCGTGGCGGCCCTCAGGTCCGCGGAGACCTCCTCCAGGACGGGCAGTGCGGCCCCGGGCGCCGAGACGGTGACCGCGAGGAACGGCGTGCGCGGGGAGACCTTGGCCTCCGACTTCACGCGACGCAGGACCACCAGCGCGGCGGAGGCCGTGCGCAGGACCTCCGGATCGCCCTCGACACCCGCGAGGGCGTCGACGAGCGGCCAGGGGGCGCGGTGCACGGACCCGGTGCGGTACCAGGACCACACCTCCTCCGTCGCGTAGGGCAGGTAGGGGGCCAGGAGGCGCACCACGGTGTCGACCACGACGGCCAGGGCCGTGCGGGCGGAGTGGGCGGCCTGCTCGCTCCAGGCACCCTCGCGGTTGTAGGCGCGTTCCTTGACCAGCTCCAGGTAGTCGTCGCAGAAGGTCCAGAAGAAGGTCTCGGTGACCTCCAGGGCGCGGGTGTGGTCGTAGGCGGCCAGGGCCTGACCGGCGGCGGCGACCACGTCGCGCAGCTCGGCCAGCACCGAGCGGTCCAGCGCCTCCGTGACGTGGGCGGGGTCGAGGTCCAGTTCCGTGTCCTCCCCACCCATGGTGAGGGCGAACTTGGAGGCGTTGAGGACCTTGATGGCCAGGCGGCGCCCGATCTTCATCTGGGACTCGTCGAAGGCGGCGTCCGTGCCCAGGCGGGCCGAGGCCGCCCAGTAGCGCACCGCGTCGGAGCCGTGCTTCTCCAGCAGGCCCATGGGGGTGACGACGTTGCCCTTGGACTTCGACATCTTCTTGTGGTCGGGGTCCAGGATCCACCCGGAGATCGCGGCGTGTGCCCAGGGCAGGGCGTCGAACTCGAGGTGGGCGCGCACCACCGTGGAGAAGAGCCAGGTGCGGATGATGTCCTGGCCCTGGGGGCGCAGGTCCATCGGGTAGACGCGGGAGAACAGGTCCGGGTCCTCCAGCCACTTGCCGGCGACCTGCGGGGACAGGGAGGAGGTGGCCCAGGTGTCCATGATGTCGACCTCGGGGGCGAAACCCCCGGGCCGGTTGCGCTGGTCCTCGGTGTAGCCCGCGGGCACGTCCACCGTGGGGTCGACGGGCAGCTGCTCGGGAGAGGGGGTGATGACGGCGTCGTGGTCGACGGTGCCGTCCTCGCCGATGCGGTACCACAGCGGCAGGGGCACCCCGAAGAAGCGCTGGCGGGAGACCAGCCAGTCGGTGTTGAGTCCCTTCACCCAGTTGTCGTAGCGCACGCGCATGAAGTCGGGGTGGAAGTCCAGTTCACGACCGCGCTCGAGCAGTTCCTCGCGCAGGTCCTGGGAGGCGCCCGGACGCGTGTAGGGGCGCCCGCCGTTGCGGATGTACCACTGGCGCGAGGTGACGATCTCCAGGGGCTTGTCGCCCTTCTCGAAGAAGTTGGTCATGCGCTTGGTGGGGACCGGGGCGCCGATCTCCTCACCCGACGCGGTCAGCGCCTCGTCGACGACCTTGCGGGCGGAGAACGTCGTCTTGCCGGCCATCTCGGCGTAGAGGCGACGCCCCTCGGGGCTCGTGATCCAGTCGGGGGTGGTCGCCACGATGCGTCCGTCCTTGGCGAGGATGGAGCGCAGCGGGAGGTGCAGTTCGCGCCACCACTGGACGTCGGTGAGGTCACCGAAGGTGCAGCACATGGCGATGCCGGCGCCCTTGTCCATCTCAGCGGCGGGGTGGGGCAGGACGGGGACCTCGACGCCGAAGCCGGGGGAGGTGACCGTGGTGCCGAAGAGGGGCTGGTAGCGGGGGTCGTCGGGGTGGGCGACGAGGGCGCAGCAGGCGGCCAGCAGTTCGGGACGCGTCGTCTCGATGACCACGTCGCCGGAGCCGTCGGTGCGGTGGAAGGCCAGGGAGTGGTAGAAGCCGGGGTACTCGCGTGCCTCGAGCTCCGCCTGGGCGACGGCCGTCTGGAAGGTGACGTCCCAGAGCCCCGGGGCCTCGGCCTGGTAGGCCTCCCCGCGTCCCAGGTTGCGCAGGAACGCCGCCTGGGCGACCTTCTGGGCGTCGGCGCCGATGGTCTGGTAGTGGTGGTCCCAGTCCACGGAGAGGCCGAGCCTGCGCCACAGGGCCTCGAACTGGACCTCGTCCTCCTTCGTGAGGCGCTGGCACAGCTCGATGAAGTTGGGTCGCGAGATGGGCAGCTGGTCGGCGGCCTTGATGGACCTGCCGTCACCGCCGTCGTGCGGGGGGACGAAGTCCGGCTGGTAGGGCAGCGTCGGGTCGACGCGCACGCCGTAGTAGTTCTGCACGCGGCGCTCGGTGGGCAGGCCGTTGTCGTCCCAGCCCATCGGGTAGAAGACCTCCTTGCCGCTCATCCGCTGGTAGCGCGCGACGATGTCGGTGTGCGTGTAGGAGAACACGTGGCCGACGTGGAGGGACCCCGAGACCGTGGGGGGCGGGGTGTCGATGGAGTAGACCTGCTCACGGGTGGCGGTGCGGTCGAAGGCGTAGGTGCCCTGCTCGTCCCAGCGTGCGCCCCACTTCTCCTCCAGCCCGTCGGCACCTACGCGGTCCGGCACCGTGGGTGCGGGGACCGACGTCGGGCTGGGGGTGAACTGGTCACGCATGGTCGTTGTGCTCCATCTTGTCGTCGGGCATGCGTCCCCAAGACTACGAGGTGGGCGCGCCGCGTACCAATGCCGCCGCGCAGCACCCCCACCCGCTGAGGTCCGCTCAGTTCTCCCCGTGAGGTCCACTCAGTTCCACGGTCGAGGTCCGCCCTCGTTCCCGCCGGGCGGCGCAGGCAGAGGAGTGCGGTCTGCTGCTCCCGGTGGCGCAGGCTGTGGGTCCGCCCTCGTCCCCCTCCACGCCCCCTGCCCGTCCCGGAGCGGGACCGGTCCCGCGCACGGTCCCGCGCCCGGAACTGCGCGCGGGGTCAGCCGAGCTGGCGGTCCCGGGCGACGGCCGCGTCCACCGCACGGACGAGGGCGGGGGAGAGCCCGGCGTCCTCGGCCGCCAGGAGCCCGGCGATCGTGGTGCCACCCGGTGAGGTCACCTGGTCGATGAGCTGTCCCGGTGTGGTGTCCTCCTCCGCCGCGGAGAGGACCAGGGTCGCCGAACCCGCCAGGGCCTGGGCGACGATCGCCACTGCGCGCTGCTTGGGGAGGCCGTGCTTGACGCCCGCGCGCGCCAGGGCGTCGATGATCTGGAACACCCAGGCGGGGGAGCAGCCCGCCAGTGCGGAGAACACCGCGAAGTCCCGCTCCTCGATGGTCACCGTGCGCCCGATGGCGTCGAGCAGGGAACGGACCTCCGCGCGTTGCTCCTCCGTGACGGAGTCGTTGGGGCACATCGCCGTCATCGACTCCCCGATCTGGGCGTTGACATTGGGCATGGCGCGCACCAGGGCGACGGGCGTGCGGAAATCCTCCTCCATGGAGGCCAGCGTCCTGCCCGCGGCGATGGACACCACGCAGGTGTCGGGGTGTTCCGCCACGATGTCGCGGATGTCGGCGATGACGCGCTGCTGGACGTGGGGCTTGACGGCGAGCACGATGTGGTCGACCTCGCCGGCCAGGGTGCGGTTGTCGGTGGCGGTGCCGACCAGTTCGGCAGCGAGGGCGGGGGCGTGGATCCCGTGCGAGTCGGAGAAGAACAGGTCGGAGCCGGCGAAGCCGGCGGCGACGGCGCCCCTGGCGATGGCCGCGGCCATGGAGCCCGATCCGATGAAACCGATGCGCATGTGGGTGCCTCCTGGTGGTGTCCTGAGTCGTCCGCACGGGTCGGTGCGGGGCACTGGCCCCAATCTAGGCCAAGTGCCCCGCTGGGCCCATCGGGTGGGCGCGGGGACCCGGCGGGTGGCGCGGTGGGGCGGGGCCGGATCGGGCGTGCCAGGTCGCCCGGGTGGGTGCGGTCGGGTCCTGTCCGGGTCGGTCGGGCGGGCAGGACGTGTCGTGTCGGGGGCCGCGCGGTGCCCCGGAAGGGATGCACGCTCGCGAGGACGAGGGCGGGGCCGGGCACGCCGGGCCCCGCAGCGCGCAACCCACAGCCCGCAACCTGCAGGCTCACAGCGCTCCGCTGCTCCCTTCAGCGCTTGCGCGTCCCGAAGATCGACCGTGTGATCTCGCGTCCCAACTGGGTGCCCGCCGAGCGCACCGCGTTGCCCAGCGCCTTCTCGAAGGCATCGGTGCGACGCTGCGCCGCGCGTCGGGCGGCCTCCTCCTCCTTCTCACGCTGCTTCTGCGCCGCGCGCGCCGCCCGGTCGGCCTCCGCCCGGCGTGCCTTCTCCTCCTTGGCCGCCGCTGCGGCATCGGCCTTGGCCTTCTTCTCCGCGGCCGCCTGCTCAGCGGCCTCCTGGGCGGCCCGGGCCTTCGCCTCCCGTGCCTCCTGGGCCTGCCGGGCGAGCTTCTCCTCGGCGGAGTCCGGGTTGACGGCGGTCGCGTACTTCGCGCCCAGGGGGGAGGCCGCCACCAGGGCTACCACGGTGCCGGGCTGCGCAGGTCCCATGACGGAGGCGGGGGCCCACACCCGCGTGGGGGCGACCGGCGTCGGGCGCCCGTCGGGGGCGAGCACCGTCACGACGGCCTCGCCGGTGCCCAGGGTGGTGAGCACCTCGTCCAGCTCCAACTCGGTGCGGGGGAAGGTCTCCACCGTCTGGCGCAGCTTCTTCTGGTCCTCCGGCGTGACGGCACGCAGCGCGTGCTGGACGCGCGAGCCCAACTGCGCCAGGACGTCTGCGGGGATGTCCTTGGGGGTCTGGGTGACGAAGACGATGCCGACGCCCTTGGAGCGGATCAGGCGCACCGTCTGGACGACCTGGCGTCGGAACTCCTTGGTCGCGTCGGCGAAGAGCAGGTGGGCCTCGTCGAAGAAGAACACCAGCTCCGGACGCTCCGGGTCCCCGACCTCGGGCAGTCCCGAGAACAGGTCGGCGAGCAACCACATGATGACCGTGGACACGAGGGCGGGCCGCTGGGCCATGTCGCCGACACCCAGCAGGGAGACGACGCCCCGCCCCTCCACCTGGCGCAGCAGGTCGGCCGTGTCGAAGGCGGGCTCCCCGAAGAACTGGTCGCCGCCCTGGGCCTCCAGGGTGGTGAGGGCCCGCAGGACGACGCCGGCGGTCGCGGAGGACACCCCGCCGATCGTCGCCAGCTCCGGTTTCCCGTCGGGGGAGGTGAGGAAGGCGATGACGGCACGCAGGTCCGCCAGGTCCACCAGTTCCAGGCCCCGCTGGTCGGCCCACTGGAAGACGAGCTGGAGGGACTGCTCCTGGGTGGTGTTGAGGCTGAGGGCGCGCGCCAGCAGGATCGGACCGAAGTCGGACACGCTCGTGCGCACCGTGGTCCCCGGGAACTGCGTCTGCACCCCGCCCAGGCTCAGCAGCTCGACCGGGAACGAGGCCGCCTCCCACGCCTGCCCGTTGGCCCGGGTGCGTGCGCCGAGTTTCTCCGAGGCCACCCCGGGCTCCGCGAGCCCGGTGAGGTCGCCCTTGACGTCGCAGAGCAGGACGGGCGTCCCCGCCGCGGAGAGCCCCTCGGTGAGGAGCTGGAGGGTGC
>NZ_CCXH01000021.1 GCF_000820725.1 Actinomyces polynesiensis
CCAGCTGGGCGCGCAGTTCCTCCACGTTGTCGCTCATGGTCGCGATGGTATCCGCCCGCCCACACTCCCGTGGTCGCCCACGCGCGGGACCGCGGTCGCCCACCGTCCACAGGCGCACCGACCCGGTCGCCCTCCGTGCACAGGTCCCCCAGTGGGAGGAGTCCCCCCGGGCGCCCGCCGCTAGCTTGTGGTGGATGGAGCCGCTGCGCAGGCGCCGGATGCGCCGACTGACCGAGGCCGTCTACGACGGTGCGGCCCTGCGGCGCGGTGACCACGTCGAGCCCGTGCGCCGACGGGTCCTCCCGGGTCCCGGCGCGCTGGTGGTGGTCGCAGTGGTGGTCGTGCTCATCACCTCCGCCTCGGTGTGGCGTCACCTGTCACCACCGGGCGGCGACGGTGCGACCGTGGAGTCGGGAGGCGCAGTCCCGGCCAGCGTGGGCACCTCAGGGGAGTCCGGGGGAGACCCGGCGGAGCAGGAGGGGAGGGTTGGCGGTGGGGCGGGGGCCCCGACGGGCACCCCCGGCCCCACCCCGCAGACGTCCGGGACCACGACCTCCCCGCCAGGTGGCCCCCGTGTCGTCGTCTACGTGACGGGTCGGGTGGTCAGTCCCGGAGTGGTCGAGCTCGACACCGGTTCACGGGTCCTCGACGCTGTCAACGCCGTGGGCGGTCCGCTCCCGGATGCGGACCTCGAGAGCGTCAACATGGCCCGGATCCTCGTGGACGGAGAGCACATCGTCCTCCACCGCCCGGGGGAGGGGCCCGCACCTTCCGCAGGACCAGCGGGTTCTGGCGGCCCGGCACCCGCTGCGGGCAGCACCTGCGTGGACCTCAACACGGCCGACGAGCAGGCGCTCCAGGCCCTCGACGGCATCGGTCCGGCGCTCGCGGCCCGCATCGTCGCCCACCGTGAACAGGTCGGCTCCTTCACCTCCGTGGAGGAACTCGACGACGTCAGCGGCATCGGCCCGACACTGGTCCAGCGGATCTCGCAGGGGACGTGCCAGTGACCGGGCCAGCTGTGGTGAGGGCTCCCACCATGGTGGACCTGCGGCTCCTCCCCGCCGCGCTCGCAGCCTGGGTGGGCGTCCTCGTGGGGACCTCCGGGCCGGGCGCACCCCGGGTCGCGGTTCCACTGGCCGGCGCGGCGGCCGCGGGGGCGCTCGCCCTGGCACTGTGGTGGTGGAGGGACACGCGGTCCCGTCCGCGCACCCCGGGCGCGCACGCCCTGACCCCGGGTGGATCACTGCGCCTGGGGCTGGCGCTCCTCGCCTGCGCGGGTACCTGCGGCCTGGTCAGCGGGGCGGGCGCCCAGTCGGCGCACTCCCGGGACCCCACCGTCGGACTCGTGGCCGGGGGAGCGGAGCGACTGTGGGTGACGGCCGTCCTCCTGGAGGACCCCACGCCCACCAGGTCCCGGTGGGAGACCGGTGCCCACGCGGCCACGGTGCGGGTCACCGAGGTCACGGGCCGTCCGACCGCGGGGACTGCAATGATGGGCGCGAGGGAGGCCCGACCCAGTTCTGCACGCATGTACGCCACGGGAACGGGATGGGGCCACCTGGCCCGCGGTGACGTGGTGAGCCTGTCAGGGCGTGTCGATGCGGGCTTCCGGGCGGACCCGCCCTTCGCGGGCACCCTGCGCGCGGACGACCCCGAGCTGCTCCTCCGCCCGGGCGGATGGGTCGGGGCGGTCAGGGAGGTGCGGGCGGCACTCGTCCGGGCCTGCGCCGGCCTGTCCGACCAGGGGCGGGCCCTCGTCCCGGGCATGGCGATCGGCGACGACAGGCGGATGGAGGAGACCCTGCGCCAGGCGATGCTCACCTCCTCCCTGACCCACCTCACCGCCGTGTCGGGCTCCCATGTCGCGATCCTCCTGGGCGTCGTGGTCGCGGTGGTGCCGGGTCGTGGGTGGGCACGGGCAGCAGCGGCAGTGGTGACGATGAGCGCCCTCGTGGCGGTGGTCGGGCCGGAGCCCTCCGTGGTGAGGTCGGTGTCGACCGCCGGGGTCGGGGTGTGCGGGCTGCTCCTGCGTCGACCCGGCCAGGCCCATGCGGCGCTGTGCGCGGTGGTGGTGGCCGTCCTGCTGGTGGATCCCTGGTCCGCGCGCTCCTTCGGCTTCGCCCTGTCCGTGCTCGCGACATGGGGTGTGGTGGGGCCCGCAGCCACCTGGACGCGGAGGGTCCGCCGACTCGCGCGGGAGGACACCCCGGCCGGTCGGGCGCTGACGGGTGCCGTGGCGGTGGGTGCCGTTCCGGTGGCGGCCCAGCTGATGGTGGCCCCCGTCCTGCTGCTGCTCAACCCGTGGCTGCCGACCTGGGGGGTGGTGGCCAATGTCCTGGCCGCACCCGCGGTGGCCCCGGCCTCGCTCCTGGGGATCGCGGCGGCCTGCGTGGCACCCTGGTGGCCGCGCGGGGCCGAACGGCTTGCGGGCGGGGCGGAGTTCTTCACCGGGTGGATCGCCGCGGTCGGCGGGACGGTCGCCGGATGGCCCCTCGCGCGACTGCCCTGGCCCGGCGGCTCCCCGGGGATCGCTGGCCTGCTCCTGCTCGCTGCCACGGGGCTGCTGGGTGTGCGCGTGGTCCGACGTGCGGGGGGCCGACGGGAGGTGGGGAGGCGACGGAGCATCCTCCGGGAGCCGCCACAGGGGTACGGCAGAGCTGTGACAGGTGGCATCGCCCCTCTCCGGGCCGGTCGACCGCCGCGGAGTCCCGACGGTCGACGCCGGAGGGCCCTCCCGCGCGGTCGGTCCCGCCGAAGGCGACCACCGCGACGAGGGCGCCCGTGACGATCCAGGTGGGGGTGGGTCGTGGGAGACTGTGGGGAAGGTCCGGCGGGAGGCGCGCGGACCCGGTACCCGCGCGGGGGAGGACACAGATGGCCCAGCGAGGCAGGGGCGCGGCCCCCAGCCGCATCGAGCTCGCCCCGGTCGTCCTCGTCAGGGGATCGGAGGGCCTGCTCGCCGACCGCGCGATGGACCGTCTGCGCCACCTCGCCCTGGAGGCCGACCCCGCCACCGAGCGCACGGACATCCCCGCGGCCACCTACCAACCCGGACAGCTCGACGTCTACACCTCGCCCTCCCTCTTCGGGGAGTCCCGCCTCCTGGTGGTCCCTGACCTGGAGACCATGTCGGACTCACTCCTCAACGACCTGTTGGCCTACGTGGCGGCGCCCGCCCCCGACGTGTGGCTGTTCCTGCGCCACAACGGTGGCACCCGGGGGAAGAAGCTGCTCGACGCCATCGCCAGGGCGGGTTTCCCCGTCATCCCAGCGGACCCCATCAAGAGCGCGCGCGACAAGCTGGACCTGGTCAACTCCGACGTCCGCGCCGCGCGACGGACCATCGACCAGGACGCCGCCCAGGCACTGGTCGACGCCCTGGGCAACGACGTGCGGTCACTGGCCGCAGGTGTCGCCCAACTCATCGGGGACGTCGAGGGGCGCATCACCCTCGCCGACGTGCACCGCTACCACTCCGGCAGGGTGGAGGCCACGGGCTTCGAGGTCGCCGACGCCGCCATCGGGGGGCAGACCGCACGTGCCCTCACCCTCCTGCGCCACGCCTTCGACACGGGCACGGACCCCGTTCCGCTCGTGGCGGCACTGGCCATGAAGCTGCGGGGCATGGCGAAGGTGCCGGTGGCCGGAGGGGCCCCGGGTCGCCTGGGAATGGCTCC
>NZ_CCXH01000022.1 GCF_000820725.1 Actinomyces polynesiensis
CCCGCGGCGCCGCGACGTCGCGCCGGTGTCGCCCCGGTGCGCGAGGACTCCCGTGTGGAGGACGCCAGTGAGCCGAGCAGGGCGGCTCCAGCGGCGCGGAGGATCCGTGTGAAGGTGTCGGTCACGCGAGCGACCCTAGCTGGTGAGCAGGACGAGGGCGGCGATGATCGCCGTGGTGGCGGTCACCGGGACCGCAAGGGCCGTGGCGACGAACAGCACCAGCGTGGGACGCAGGTCGCGCTCGAGCCAGGGGGAGGACGCAGGCGTCCCCACACCCGCGCGCAGGGCTCGTTGGGCGGCCTCGACGCGCGGGAGACGGGTGGGGCGTCGCAGGTCGAACTCCGCCCGCGCGGCCCGCCACCCGCCACCGGTGCCCGTCCGGGGGCCGACCGCCGCGGAGCCGACCACCTCGGATCCGACGACCTCGGGGCCGACCGCCTCGGGGCCGACGGTGTCGGTGTCCAGGACGTCACCCGTCACGGGGTCGGTGGAGACCAGGACCGTGGGGCCACCCGGGAGGGGCTGTCGCCGCAGTTCCGTGACCAGGCGGTGCCGGTCGATGGCCAGGGCGCACACCACAGCGGCGGCGAGGATCGCGATCGCGAGGGGGATCCACGAGCCCACCCCGTCGCGTGCGCGCACCACCAGGGCGCCCAGCACGGCGCAGGCGAACGTGGTCAGTCCGGCGACCGTGACGAGCAGGGCACCGCCGGCGCTCGTGAGCTGGGCGAGGACGCGCGACAGCCGTCGGGGCCCGCTGGCATCCGTCGTCGTCATGGTCGCTCCCTCCCCCGACTTCCCCTGAGATCTCCCGACCATTGTCCCCGCTGCGGGGGTGACCCGCACAGCGGGGAGGGCCGCCTCGTCGCGCACGGTGGGCGCCGGCCGGGGTGGCGCGACCCCGTCCGTCCGAGCACCCCCACGTCGGCCCCGCGCGCCTTCCACAGGGGTGCCCCGGGTCTCCGTCCACAGGTTGCCCCCGACCGCCCTCGTCGCCGCAGGGTCGTGCCATCCTCACATGGGAAGGACGTGAACGGACCGGAATGGACCAGGAGGAAATGGGAATGAAAGCGAAGAAGCTGCAGGAGGGGCCGCTCACACGGCACCTGGCACCGGGCCCGGGACCACTCGGGGAGCACGTCACGGGGTTGGCGGAGGCCCTGCGCAGTGCCGACCTGGGGGACCTGGCCACCGCCGTGGTCAAGGTCGAGGAGATCCTGGACCGGGGCGACCTCGGGTTCGAGGTCTCCCTGCGTCTGCGCAAGAACCTCATCGAGTGGTACGGCACCCTGGGCGCGCCCGGTGAGTCCAGACGAATCGCGACGGCGGGTGCGGAGGAGGCGCGGGTCCACCTCGGCCCCCGCCACGAACTCACCCTGGTGATGCGTCACTCCGAGCTCTACTGGATGTGCATGAGCGGGTACGACGACGTCGCACGCAAACGCTTCCCGGACCTGGTCCGCGACGTCGAGAGGACACTGGGTCCGCGTGACCCGCTCGCCTGGGCCGTGCGGACCAACTCCGCGATGCCCCTCAAGAGGGACGGGGACTTCGCGGGTGCCGCGCGGGTGTACCGACGGCTCCTGGAGGACATGGAGGGGGTCCTGGAACCCTCCGACATGCTCGTCCTCACCACCCGGGACAACCTCGCCGAGGTCCTCGCCTGCGACGGACGCTACGAGGAGTCGACCCGCCTCTACGAGGGGCTCCTCGGTGACATGCTCGCGAGGACGAGGGCGGGGGACCGCCGTGTGCTGCGCCTGCGCGACGAGATCGCGGCCAACACCTTCTGCGCGGGCGACACCGAGCGGGCCCGGGAGCTGTGGGGGGTCCTCGCCGAGGACTGCCGACGACACCTGGGGGAGTGCGATCCCGAGACCGCGCGCCAACGCACCCTGCAGGTCCTCCTCGCTGTCGAGCAGGGGGACCGGGCCGGGGTCGTGCTCTGGTGCCGTCGTCTCCTGGACAACCTCCCCGAGGACTTCGGGCGCGAGGACGCGGAGGGCTTCCGGCGGCTCATGGAGGAGTACTCGGAGGAGGAGCACCCCGGCGCTGCGGACGGGGGCGGGGACCGGGACGGGGTCGCGGAGGACGACGACGGCACCTCGTGAGTGGCCCGCGTCCCACCCGTGGGGGAAACGCCCCCGTCCGGGTCGGTCCCCGCTGCGAGGCACGCGGCGATCGGCGCTGCGGGCACCTGCGATCCCGGTCCGGGGTCGCCCCAGGCCCGGCGTGCACACCGCCGCGAGGCCGACCCGCCGTCCTGGCCGGGGGCGGACGGGCGCGGGTGTGCCCGACCGCGCAGCGGGGCGGTTGGCGCCCCCGGGGCCGGTGATGGGACGATGGGGGCATTCAGCCCCGTCCACCGGAGGTCCTCGTTGGCTCCCATCCCCCCGTCCGACCAGCTCGCGTCGATCCGTCCCGCGCACACCCAGCAGGAGCGCATCCGCAACTTCTGCATCATCGCGCACATCGACCACGGCAAGTCGACCCTGGCGGACCGGATGCTCCAGCTCACCGGCGTCGTCGAGTCCCGTGACATGCGCGCCCAGTACCTCGACCGCATGGACATCGAGCGCGAGCGCGGCATCACCATCAAGTCCCAGGCCGTGCGCATGCCCTGGGAGGCGGGTGGCACCGCCTACGCGCTCAACATGATCGACACCCCCGGGCACGTGGACTTCACCTACGAGGTCTCACGCTCCCTGGCCGCGTGCGAGGGCGCCGTGCTGCTCGTCGACGCCGCCCAGGGCATCGAGGCCCAGACCCTGGCCAACCTCTACCTGGCCATGGAGAACGACCTGGTCGTCATCCCCGTCCTCAACAAGATCGACCTGCCCGGCGCCCAGCCGGACAAGTACGCCCACGAGCTCGCCCAGCTCATCGGCGTGGAGGAGTCGGAGGTCCTGCGCGTCTCCGGCAAGACCGGCGAGGGCGTCCCCGAGCTCCTCGACCGCATCGTCGACCTCGTCCCGGCCCCCTCCGGGGACCCGCAGGCCCCCACCCGGGCGATGATCTTCGACTCCGTCTACGACACCTACCGGGGTGTCGTCACCTACGTGCGTGTGGTCGACGGCTCGCTGTCCACCCGCGCCAAGGTGCGGATGATGTCCACGGGCTCCACCCACGAGCTCCTCGAGATCGGCGTGATCTCCCCCGAGCCCACCCCCTCCGACGGTCTCGCGGCCGGGGAGGTCGGCTACCTCATCACCGGGGTGAAGGACGTGCGCCAGTCCAGGGTCGGCGACACCGTGACCACGGCGGTGCGCGGGGCGACCACCCCCCTGGCCGGGTACCGCGACCCCAAGCCCATGGTCTTCTCGGGGATCTACCCCGTTGACGGCTCGGACTTCCCGGACCTGCGAGACGCGCTGGAGCGCCTCCAGCTCAACGATGCGGCGCTCACCTACGAACCGGAGTCCTCGGCGGCCCTGGGATTCGGGTTCCGCTGCGGCTTCCTGGGGCTCCTGCACCTGGAGATCGTGCGCGAGCGCCTCGAGCGCGAGTTCGACCTGGACCTCATCGCCACCGCCCCCAACGTCGTCTACCACGTGGTGGCCGAGGACGGCACGGAGATCCGCGTCGACAACCCCTCGGAGTTCCCCGAGGGCAAGATCTCCGAGGTCCGCGAGCCCGTCGTCGATGCCACCGTGCTGACACCCACGGAGTTCGTCGGCCCCGTGATGGAGCTGTGCCAGGAGCGCCGCGGCGCCATGAAGGGGATGGACTACCTCTCCGAGGACCGCGTCGAGATCCACTACCTCATGCCCCTGGCCGAGATCGTCTTCGACTTCTTCGACCAGCTGAAGTCACGCACCCGCGGCTACGCCTCCCTGGACTACCAGGACGCCGGTGAACAGGCCGCCGACCTGGTCAAGGTGGACATCCTCCTCAACGGGGAGAAGGTCGATGCCTTCTCCGCCATCGTCCACAAGGACGCCGCCTACGCCTACGGGCTGCGCATGACCAAGCGCCTCAAGGAACTCATCCCGCGCCAGCAGTTCGAGATCCCCGTCCAGGCGGCCGTCGGGGCCCGCGTCATCGCACGCGAGACCATCAAGGCCCTGCGCAAGGACATGCTCGCCAAGTGCTACGGGGGTGACATCACCCGCAAGCGCAAGCTGCTGGAGAAGCAGAAGGAGGGCAAGAAGCGCATGAAGTCCATCGGGCGCGTCGACGTCCCCCAGGAGGCCTTCATCGCGGCACTCACCTCGGACGTCCCCACGGGCAAGAAGTGACCCTCCCCATGGACGACCTGGAGGGGACCACGGGGGAGGCCGGCGGCGACGCCGCGGAGGATGCCCCACGCGGGCACGGCGACCACCACGGACGACGCGGCCACCGACCCCGGCCCACCGGTGACCCCGAACCGTTCATGGCGCGCACGAAGTCCTTCACGCGGCGCAACCGTCCCCTCCACGACTCCCTGCGCCGCACGATGGAGGCCCACGGGGCCGACTACGTCGTGGAGGTCCCCCGCTCCGAGGGGTGGACCACCGTCGCCCCCGGGCACCGACTGGATCCCGAGCACACCTTCGGACGGCGCGCGCCCCTGGTCGTCGAGATCGGCCCGGGCGTGGGCGAGCAGCTCGTGGCCGCCGCCCGACGCTGGCCCGACCGGGACTTCCTCGGCCTCGAGGTCTGGCAGCCGGGCATCGCGAAACTCGTCTCGCGTGCCGTGGCGGCAGGGGTGGACAACATCCGCGTCGTCGAGGCCGACGCCGCACAGGCACTCCCGGTCCTCCTCGGGGAGGCCACCGTGGACGAGGTGTGGACCTTCTTCCCCGACCCCTGGCGCAAGGCCCGCCACCACAAGCGGCGCCTCGTCAACGCGGCATTCGCCGAGGAGGTCGCGCGTGTCCTCGTGGACGGGGGTGCCTGGAGGCTCGCCACCGACTGGGACGACTACGCCTGGCAGATGCGTGACGTCGTCGAGGCCTGCCCCGACCTC
>NZ_CCXH01000023.1 GCF_000820725.1 Actinomyces polynesiensis
GACCTCGCCAACCCCCACCTCGGGGAACGCCCCGATCCCGCGGACCCCGAACCGGCGCGCGGGGGTTTCGCCCCCCGCTGGGAGGGGAGGGTCCCCACCCACTTCGAGACGCGCGGGCGTGACGCCGGACGGCGTCCGCACGACGTCCTCGCCGTCCGCCTGCCCCGCGTCCCCTCGGCCACCGACGGCATCCGCACCGCTGCCCGTACGGTCGACGAGGGCGGCGCCGCCCTCGTGCGTGGCGGGGAACCACGGGCGCAGGACGGCGCACGCACGTCCGGGGGCGACTGATGTCCGAGGAGCGCCCCCGCGGGGCCGTGCGCGCCTGGGCACTGCTCCCGGCCGTGGTGTTCCTGCTCTTCAGCATGACCCTGCGCGCCCCCATCACGGCTGTCCCGCCACTGGTGGCACGGATCGGGGCGGACCTCCACCTGGGGGCCGCGGTGCTCGGCCTGCTCACCTCCATCCCGGTCCTGTGCTTCGGGTTGTTCACCCCCGTGGCGTCGGCGTGGCTGCGCCGCGTCGGCGTCAACTCGGGGGCGCTCCACGCGCTGGTGCTCGTGGCCGTGGGCTCCGTGCTGCGGTCCGCGGGTGAGGTGTGGACCGCCTTCGCGGGGACCGCGCTGATCGGGGTCGGCATCACCATCGGCAACCTCGTGGCCCCGATGGTCATCGGGCGGGACTTCCGCCGCCGGGCGGCGCTGATGACGGGCCTCTACTCCGCCACGATCAACGTGGTGGTCACCGCGTCCACCGCCCTGGCCGTCCCCCTGGCCCTGTCCGTGGGGTGGCAGGGCTCCGCCGCGGCCTGGGGGCTCGTGCCCGCGGTGCTGACGGGGGTGGTGTGGGCGTGGGTGTTCCCACCGGGGGTGCGCACCGCCCGTCCGAGCATCCTCGAACGCGGGGGGATGCGCACGGGCGAGGAGTCCGACCTGCGCATGGACACCCCCTCGGCCGGCGCCTCCGTCCTGCGCTGGCCCATCGCCTGGGTGATGGCGGTGGCCTTCGCCGGACACACCTTCTCCTACTACGCCCTCTCCTCCTGGCTGCCGACGGCCCTGGGTGAGATGCGGGGCATGGACGAGTCCGCCGCAGGGGTGGCAGCCAGTGTCTTCCAACTCACGGGCATCGTGGGCCCGATGATGGTCCCGGTCATGTTCAACGCCCTGCGGTGGCCCACACGGCGCACGATGGCCGTCATCGGGGTGTGCTGGCTGGTGCTGCCCCTCGGCCTGGTGGTGGCCCCGGGGGCGTGGCTCGTGTGGTGCGTGGTCTCGGGTGTGGCACAGGGGGCGTTCTTCACCGCGCTGTTCACGATCGTCATCCAGCGCACGCGCGACGTGGACGAGAACCGGCAGCTCTCCGCACTCGTGCAGACCGTCGGGTACTGCGTGGCCGCCCTCGGGCCCGTCGCGATGGGCGCGCTCCACGAGGCGGTCACGGGATGGACCATCCCCTTCACGGTCGTCGCGGGCGCGTTGGTCGTCTCCCTGGTGTGCTCCCTGGTGGTCGCCGTCGACCGTTCGGAACCGCCGCGGGCAGCGGACGGTGCGGTGCGGGGACCCCGTGGCGGTGCCGGGCCGACGACGGGCACCGGTGGGGGTGCGGGTCCGACGGCGCCCACCCGTGAGGAGGACTCCCGATGAGTCCCTCGCTCCCCGAGGGGATCGCCTGGCCGGCGGACGGCCACCTCCCCAGGGACCTCGTCGAACCCGATGCGGGCCGACCACTGAGCCTCTACGTCCACGTCCCCTTCTGCCGGGTGCGCTGCGGGTACTGCGACTTCAACACCTACACCACCGGGTTCGGGGAGGGGGCCGAGCCCGGCTCCTACGCCGCGACGGTCCTGCAGGAGGCCGACCTGGCGGTGGGGGCCCTGGCGGACTCGGGGATCGACCCGCGCCCGGCCTCCACGGTCTTCTTCGGCGGGGGGACGCCCACCATGCTCGACCCGGGGGAACTGGGCGCCATCCTGTCCGGTCTGCGCGGGAGGTTCGGGATCGCCCCCGGGGCGGAGGTCACCACCGAGGCGAACCCCGAGACCGTCACCGAGTCCTCGCTCCACGAGCTGGCCGCGGCGGGTTTCACCCGTGTGTCGGTCGGCATGCAGTCCGCCGTGCCCCACGTGCTCGACACCCTCGACCGCCAGCACCGGCCCGGACGCGTGCCCCGGGTGGTCGCCTGGGCACGCGAGGTCGGCCTCGACGTGTCGGTCGACCTCATCTACGGCACGCCGGGCGAGACCCTGGAGGACTGGCGACGTTCCGTCGAGGCGGCCGTGGCCATGTCCCCCGACCACATCAGCGCCTACGCCCTGGTCGTGGAGGAGGGGACGCGGATGGGTGCCCAGGTGGCCCGGGGGGAGTTGCCGACCCCCGATCCCGACGACGAGGCGGACAAGTACGAGCTGGCCGACGGGCTGCTCTCCGCCGCGGGCTACCGCTGGTACGAGATCTCGAACTTCGCCCGGGTCGAGGCGGGGGAGGAGGACGTGGTGGGCACCCAGCTGCGTCACGCCTCGCGCCACAACCTCGCCTACTGGCGCGACTGGGACTGGTGGGGCCTGGGGCCCGGGGCGCACTCCCACGTGGGGCGCCTGCGCTGGTGGAACGTCAAGCACCCGCGCGCACACGCCGGTCGGCTGCGGGCGGGGCTCTCCCCTGCAGCGGCGGGTGAGGTGCTGGATCCGCGGACCCGGGAGCTGGAGCGGGTGCTCCTGGCGGTGCGGACCGCCGAGGGCGTGCGCCTGGGCCCGCTGGACGACCGGTCCGGGGTGGCGGGGCTCGTCGAGGACGGACTGGTCGAGCCGGGACCGGCCGCCCGGGGACACATCGTGCTCACCCTGCACGGCCGACTGCTGGCCGACCACGTCACCCGCACCCTGACCGGATGAGGCGGACGCCGGCCCGCCCCTGTCCGGCCGGGTGACCGGCGCGGCTCCGACCCGTCCCTGCCCGGTCACCCGGCGGCACCGGGGCGGTGGTGGCCGCGTGCCGGCACAGGCCGGGACGACACGACCGCGATCAGCCGGGACGGGTGACCGGTGG
>NZ_CCXH01000024.1 GCF_000820725.1 Actinomyces polynesiensis
CGGTGGGCCCTAGGCTGTCCCGCGTGATCGACCCGTACGGCACCGACATCTTCTCCCACGACCCCCACCGCGACGGCCCGGGGGCGCGGCGTCCGCGCTCGCGGGAGGTGCACGTCGAGGCCGGCATGGTCCTGGAGGACGTGACGACGGGCTTCGTCGGTGCCGTCGTGAGGGTCGAGAAGTCCGGGGGCATGCACGTCGTCGAGCTGGAGGACCGGCGCGGTCGCACGCGCACCTTCCCGCTGGGCGGCGGGTTCTGGCTCGAGGGCGCCCCGGTCGTCGCCCTGCCCCCGCTTCCCACACCGACCACCCCACCACCCGGGGTCCTCACCACTCCGGGTGGGCGCAGGGTCACGAACTCCGGGTCGATCGCGGCCCCGCGTGGTCCGGCGCGGGTGGCCCGCGCGAGCCGGATCTGGGTGGAGGGACGCCATGACGCGGAACTCGTGGAGCACGTGTGGGGTGACGACCTCGCCGAGGCCGGGGTGACCGTCCAGCTGCTGGAGGGCGTCGACCACCTCGCGGAGGTGCTGGAGGTCTTCGGCCCCACCGACACCGAACGCGCCGGGGTCCTGGTGGACCACCTCGTCGGGGGGTCGAAGGAGTCCCGGATCGCCCACGCCGTGGAGGAACGCTGGGGTGGGGGAGTGCTCGTCGTGGGACATCCCTTCGTCGACATCTGGCAGGCGGTGAGGCCGGCCCGTGTCGGACTGCGCGAGTGGCCGCACGTACCCCGGGGCACGGACATCAAGCACGGCACGCTGGAGGCCCTGGGGTGGCCCCACGCCGACCAGGCGGACATCGCGCAGGGGTGGAAGAGGATCCTCTCGACGGTGCGCGACTACCGTGACCTCGAGCCGGCGCTCCTGGGGCGGGTCGAGCAGCTCATCGACTTCGTCACCGAACCCGGGACACGCTGAGGACCCCCCGACCGCCGACCGCCCCCGACGACCCCCGGAAGGTGCCGTCCGGCACGGGCGGGGGCGGAGGTCACAGGGCGCAGCCGCTGAACTTCCGCTCCGACGGGGTAGGATTGGCACTCGAACGGAGTGAGTGCCAGAGGACGCCCGAGGGCGTCGAGCGGGAGGGGGGACGGACCGATGGCGGATTCACGCAGGCTCGACGTGCTGCGTGCCATCGTCTCGGAGTACGTGCACACGCGGGAGCCCGTCGGCTCGAAGGCGATCGCGGCCTCGCACGACCTCGGCGTCTCCCCGGCGACGATCCGCAACGACATGGCGGCACTCGAGGAGCAGGGACTGATCTTCCAGCCCCACACCTCGGCGGGACGCGTGCCCACGGACTCGGGTTACCGGGTCTTCGTCGACCGTCTCGCCAGCCTCAAGCCCATGAGTGCACCTGAGCGTCGTGCGGTCGAGTCCTTCCTGTCCGAGTCGGTCGACCTGGACGACGTCGTCAACCGGACGGTGAGGCTCCTCGCCCAGGTGACCCACCAGGTGGCCGTCGTGCAGTACCCGTCATTGGCCACCGCCACCCTGCGCAGGCTCGAACTCGTGGACCTGGGCCCCCACCGGGTGCTCCTGGTCGTCATCACCAACTCCGGCCGGGTGGAGGAGCGGATGCTCGACTTCCCCGATCCCGTGGACGCCGAGACCGTGCGCTCGCTCCGGGTCCGCCTGAACGAGGAGTGCGAGAACCTGGCGGCCGACCAGATCAGCCCGGTCCTCGACGACCTGCGCGCGTCGGCCTCCACCGGCGACAGCGCCCTCGTGGACGCGGTGTGCGAGGGCCTGCTGAACATGCTCCGGCCGACCTCCGAGGCACGCTTCGTCATGGCCGGGGCCTCCAACCTGGCGCGCGCGGGCATCGACATCCACGACATCGCCCCGGTCCTGGACGCGCTGGAGGAACAGGTGGCACTCCTGCGCCTCTTCTCCGAGGTGGACCCCGACGACCGTCCCGTGCACGTGACGATCGGTGCCGAGAACCCCCATGACGCCTTCGCGCGGACCTCCGTCGTCTCGGGGTCCTACGGGCGCGGGGGCGGCCCGGCGGCGCACATCGGCGTCGTGGGCCCCACACGCATGGACTACCCGCGCACGATGTCGACGGTTCGGGCGCTCGCCGCCTACCTCTCGCGCTACCTCAACAACTGACCACCAACCCGCCTCCCACAGGACGATCGAGGACTCCACCGAGTGAATGACTACTACGAGATACTGGGCGTGTCGCGTGACGCGACACCCGAGGACATCAAGAAGGCCTACCGCAAGAAGGCCCGTCAGCTGCACCCCGACTACGCGGGACCCGACTCCGAGGAGGCCTTCAAGGATCTCTCGGTGGCCTACGAGACCCTCTCGGACCCCCAGAAGCGACAGATGTACGACATCGGTGGTCCCGATGCCATGAGTGGGATGGGTGGGGGCGCAGGCTTCGGCTTCGCCGACATCTTCGAGACGATGTTCGGTGGCTCCGGCTTCGCCTCCTCCGCAGGTCCGGTCCCCAGGGCCCGGCGCGGACAGGACCAGCTCATCGCGGTCCAGGTGACCCTCGAGGAGGAGACCTTCGGGGCGAAGAAGGAGATCACCCTCGACACCTACGTCAGGTGCGCCACCTGCGACGGCTCGTGCTGCGAGCCGGGCACGCACCCGGTCACCTGCTCCACCTGTGGTGGGACGGGCTCCGTCACGCGGGTCCAGCGCTCCCTCCTGGGCAACATGCGCACCCAGAGCCCCTGCCCCGCCTGCCAGGGGCACGGCACGACCATCCCGAACCCCTGCCACGAGTGCGCCGGCAACGGACGTGTGCGCACGCGCCGAACGCTCACCGTCGACATCCCCGTCGGGGTCGACGACGGCACCAGGATCCGCCTGAGCGGCCAGGGCGAGGTCGGTCCGGCCGGTGGTCCCAACGGCGACCTCTACCTCGAGGTCCGCGAGAAGAAGCACCCGATCTTCACCCGCCAGGGAGACGACCTGCACACGTGGATCACCGTCCCCATGACCACCGCGGCGCTCGGCACGGTCTTCACCCTCCAGACCCTCGACGGGATCCGGGAGGTCAGCATCCACCCCGGCACGCAACCCCGTGAGGAGGTCGTCCTCGACGACCTCGGGGTCGGACACCTCCAGCGGTCCGGGCGTGGTGACCTCCACGTCCACGTCGACATCGAGGTGCCGCGCAAGCTCGACGACCGCTCGCGCGAGCTCCTGGAGGAGCTCGCCGCCATCCGTGGCGAGGACCGCGTGGAGCCGCGCCGCGGCGACCAGTCGATGTTCGAACGCCTCCGCGACAAGTTCACCGGTCAGTGAGTCGATGACCCTCCCCGTCTTCCTGGCCGACGACCTGGAGCCCCACGCCGCGGACCTCACCCCGGGGGAGCGGGGACACCTCGGGGGTGCCGAGGGGCGCCATGCCGCCGTCGTCCGACGGCTCACCACGGGCGAACACCTCGACATCGTCGACGGGCGTGGACTGCGCCTGGGGTGCCGGGTCGAGGCGGCCTCGAAGTCCGGACTGGACCTTGTCGTGGAGTCCCGGCAGGTGGAGCCGGCCCTCACCCCGCGTCTCGTGCTCGTCCAGGCGCTGGCGAAGGGTGGACGCGACGAGCAGGCGGTGGAGACGGCCACCGAGGTCGGGGTCGACGAGGTCCTCCCCTGGCAGGCGGACCGTTCGATCGTGCGCTGGTCCTCCTCGCGGGCCGCACGGGGACGGGCGAAGTGGGAGGACGTCACGAGGGCGGCCGCGAAGCAGTCCCGCCGCGCCCGCGTCCCCTCCGTCGCACAGCCGGTGGACACCCACGGCCTGGTGGGGCGCGTCCAGGAGGTCGTCGACACCGGGGGACTGTGCCTGGTGTGCCACGAGGAGGGGAGCGAGCACCTGACGCGACTCCTGCGCGGGCGTGCGGACGACCTCGCCCTCGTGACCGAGGTCCTGGTGGTGGTGGGTCCCGAGGGCGGGATCTCACCGGAGGAACTCGCCGCGCTGCGCGGCGCCGGGGCGTAGGTGGTGCTCCTGGGGCCGCACGTCCTGCGCTCCTCGACGGCCGGGCCGTGCGCGCTGGTGCTGGTCAGCGCCGCCGTGTCGCGCTGGTAGGTGGTGCCGCGCCGCACGGGCCGGGCAGGGTGGGGAAGTACCCCCGATCTGCGGTCCGGCCGGAGCGGGTCTAGCCTCGACGGATGTTCACCACAACGGGGAAACCACCACTGACATTGGCTGTCGCAGCTGTGGCAGCCCTGATCCTGGGCGGATGCACCTCGGCGGGCTCCGGTCAGTCGGAGTCCGGCCAGTCCGCGGCCTCGGGTGCCACGGGCACGTCGGCCCCGGCCGAATCCAAATCGGCCGGGGGAACCACCTCCGGTGACCGGTCACCGTCGGCGGACTCCACCGCGGGCTCGGCTGCGGGCTCGGCCGGGAGCAGCTGAGCCTGCACGACCTCCGACCTCAGCGCCGACCTCACCCAGGGGGACGGAGGAGGGG
>NZ_CCXH01000025.1 GCF_000820725.1 Actinomyces polynesiensis
CTCGACCTACCCCGACCTGGTGCTGACGAACACCGGTTCCACGGCGTGCACGTTGCGGGGGTTCCCCGGCGTGTCGCTCGTGGGCGACGACAACGGGACCCAACTGGGTGCGCCCGCGACCCGCGACGAGGGCGCCGCGGTGGTGACCGTGACCCTCGCCCCCGGTGGGTCCGCGCACTCGGCACTGAGGATCACCGAGGCCGGCAACTATGACGCCGCCCAGTGCTCACCGAAGGCCGCGGACGGGCTGCGCGTCTACCCGCCCGACCAGGAGGAGGCCCTCTTCGTGAGGACGTCGGACTTCACGGCCTGCACGTCCACCGACATCGAGCTCATCTCCGTCCAGGCGCTCCAACCCGGCACGGACTGACCACCCTGGCCGCAGGCGGTCGGGGAGGGGCTTGTGCCACGACGCCCGGACCGCCTAGTGTCATCACATGATGAAATCATCACGTGATGACATGGACGTCACGCCCCCCGGGAACGCGGCCGTCGTGGTCGACCACCTCGACGTCTCCAGGGGACGCACCCCCGTCCTCCACGACCTCACACTCGAGGTCCCCCGGGGCGCGGTCCTCGGCCTGCTGGGGCCCTCGGGCGGCGGCAAGACCACCCTGATGCGCACCATCGTCGGTGTCCAGCGACCCGCCTCGGGGCGTGTCACCGTCCTGGGCCTGCCCGCCGGGGACCGCCGCCTGCGCGGGCACATCGGCTACGTCACGCAGCAGGTCTCCGCCTACACCGACCTGTCCGTGCACGACAACGTCGCCTACTTCGGCGCCCTCCAGGGGGCCGGGGCCGACGCCGTGGAGGAGGCGATCGCGGCGGTGGACCTCGGTGATCTCTCGCGTCGCCCCGTCGCCACGCTCTCCGGTGGGCAGGCGAGTCGCGCCTCCCTGGCCTGCGCCCTCGTGGGCGACCCTGAACTGCTCGTGCTCGACGAGCCCACCGTCGGCCTCGACCCCGTCACCCGGGAGGGCCTCTGGGAGCGCTTCCGTGAGCTCGCCGCCTCCGGCCGGACGCTCGTCGTGTCCAGCCACGTGATGGACGAGGCGACGCGTTGCGACCTCCTGGCGCTCATGCGCGGGGGCAGGTTGCTCGGTGTGTGGACCCCCGGGAAACTCCTGCGCCGCACGGGGGCCGACACCCCCGACCAGGCATTCCTCGCCCTCGTGCGCGAAGGGGCCACGGGCACGGACGGGACGCCCGACGGGCGACGGGACGGCGGCGCCGGGCACGCAGTCGGCGCACCTGGACCGGCCCCTGCCCCGGACGACACCGCGACCCCCGAGGAGGGCAGTGGACGATGAACCCCCGCACCTACTCCGCCACCACCGTGCGCGTGCTGCGCCAGCTGGCGGCCGACCGACGCACCGTCGCCCTGATCCTCGGGGTGCCGACGGGTCTCCTCGTCCTCCTGTACTTCGTCTACCTCGACGTGCCGACCCCGCCTTCGGGGGTCGACCTGTTCCCCCGGATCGCGCTGACCCTGCTGGGGATCCTGCCCATGCTCGTCATGTTCCTCGTGACCTCGGTGGCCATGCAGCGCGAACGGGCCTCGGGCACCCTGGAGCGGCTGTGGACCACGCCCATCCACCGTGCCGACCTCCTGGCCGGGTACGCGAGCGCCTTCGCGCTGGCGGCCCTCGTCCAGGGCGTGCTCCTGGGGGCGGTCGCCTACTGGTTCCTGGGGGTCGAGACCGAGGGCGCACCGGCCTGGGTCCTCCTCATCGCCGCCCTCGACGCCGTGGTCGGGGTGGCCCTGGGCCTGATGACGAGCGCGTTCGCCAGGACCGAGTTCCAGGCCGTGCAGTTCATGCCCGTCATCGTCGGACCCCAGATCTTCCTGTGCGGGCTCCTCGTGTCGCGCGACCAGCTCCCCGACGTCCTGCGGTGGGTGTCCGACGTCCTGCCCATGAGCTACGCGGTGGACGCGCTGGGCCTGGTCCGGGACGAGGCGGGGGTGGGCGGTGCGCTGTTGGGGGACCTCGCGGTGCTGGCCGCCTTCGGACTCGGTGCGTTGGTCCTGGCGGCACTCACCATGCCCAGGAGCACACGGTGAGTGCCGAGCGGACCCGGGGTCGCATCCTCGCCTCCGCGCGCGGGGCCTTCGCCCGCGGAGGCTACGAGGCGACCTCCGTGCGCTCCATCGCGGCGGAGGCCGGGGTCGACCAGGCACTCGTCCACCGCTACTTCGGGACCAAGCAGCAGCTGTTCCTGGCCGCCCTGGAGCTCCCGGCCGAACCGGGGGAGGTCCTCGCACCGGTCCTTGCGGCGCCCCGCGACCGGCTGGGCGAGGTGTTCATCCGCACCCTCCTCACACTGTGGGACTCCGACGCCGAGCCCGTCGTGCTCTCCGTCGTGCGCACCCTCACCTCCTCGCCCGAGGGCGCCTCGCTGGTGCGGGGCTTCCTCCAGGACCTGGCGCTGGCCCACCTGCGCCCGCTGGTGGACGACCCCCCCGGCTCCGCGCCGACGCGACTGTCCCTCGTGGCCAGCCAGACCATCGGGGTGCTCATGGCCCGCAAGGTGCTGCGCATGGAACCCCTGGCCTCCATGCCGGTGGAGGAGGTGGTCGCCCTCGTCGCCCCGACGCTCCAGCGCTACATGACCGCGGAGCTCCCCACCCGCGAACCGTGGGTCTGACCCCTGCGGCGTCCCGGAGCGGTGCAGCGAGGTCCGGCTAGACTTGGGCCAGCAGTGCACCGGAGACGGACGACCAGAGGAGTGTGTGGGCACATCGCATGAGTGACCCGACCGCAGTCGGCGCCGAGCCGACCACCCGAAGCATCACGATCCCCGCTGACGTCGAGCCCCTCAGCCTGCTGGGCGCCTCGGACCAGGTGCTCCGTGCCATCGAACGCGGCTTCCCCTCCGTCCGCCTGATCGTCATGGGACGCGAGATCACCCTGACGGGCGCGGAGGTCGACGTCGACCTCGCCGCACAGTTGATCCTCGAACTCATCGACTTGGCCCGATCGGGCACACTCCTGGACGTGGCCTCGGTCGAGCACGCCATCTCCCTGCTGACCAGCGCCGCCCTCGCCGAGCGCGCCGGCAGTGAGATCCTCTCCGTGAGGGGACGCTCGGTGCGCCCGAAGTCGCCCGGCCAGAAGGAGTACGTCGAGGCGATCGAGCGGTCCACCGTCGTCTTCGGCATCGGGCCGGCTGGCACGGGCAAGACCTACCTCGCCATGGCGGAGGCCGTCTCCCGGCTCCTGTCGGGACAGGTGCGCCGCATCGTGCTGACGCGTCCGGCGGTCGAGGCCGGTGAGAACCTCGGGTTCCTGCCGGGCACCCTCACCGACAAGATCGACCCGTACCTGCGTCCCCTCTACGACGCCCTCAAGGACATGCTCGACACCGACGCCCTGCCCAAACTCATGGCCGCCGGCACCATCGAGGTCGCGCCGCTGGCCTACATGCGCGGGCGCACCCTCAACGACTCCTTCATCATCCTCGACGAGGCCCAGAACACGACCGTCTCCCAGATGAAGATGTTCCTCACCCGCCTCGGATTCAACTCCCAGGTCGTCGTCACCGGTGACGTGTCCCAGATCGACCTCGCCGGCGAGCAGCGCTCGGGCCTGCAGGTGGTCCAGGAGATCCTCACCGACATCGACGGCGTGGAGTTCTGCCACCTCACCAGTGCCGACGTCGTGCGCCACCACCTCGTCGGGGAGATCATCGACGCGTACTCGCGGTGGGACGAGCGCCGGGCCCGCACCGAGCGCGCCGGTCGCACCCGACGTGAACCACGCACCACCCGGCACACAGGAGGAGGACACCGGTGACCGAGGTCATCAACGAGACCGACCGGGAGATCGACGGATCGGAGTTCGTGGCGCTCGCGGACTACGTGCTCGACCAGATGCACGTCTCCGCCAGCGTCGAGCTGAACATCCTCTTCATCGACCCCGAGCCCATGGCCGACCTCCACGTGCGCTGGCTGGACCTCGAGGGGCCCACCGACGTGATGAGCTTCCCCATGGACGAACTGCGTCCCGGGACCCCCGACCGTCCCACCACCGAGGGCACGCTCGGCGACATCTGCATCTGTCCCCAGGTCGCGGAGCAGCAGGCGACGGAGGCGGGCCACTCCTCCGTGGAGGAGATGCTCATGCTCGCCACGCACGGGATGCTCCACCTGCTGGGGTACGACCACGCGGAGCCCGATGAGCGCGAGGAGATGTTCGGCCTGCAGCGCAAGCTCCTCCTCACCTTCCTGGCCACCCGATGACCGGGGACCCCTTCGGCACCGTCCCCGTCGCCGCCCTCGTCGTCATCGCCCTGGTCGCGGTGGTCCTGGCCGGTGCCGTCGCGGCGGTGGAGTCCTCCCTGGCGAGGCTCTCGCACGCCGCGGTGGAGGACCTGGTGGAGGAGGACCGCCACCACTCCCGCGAGCTCCTGGCGCTGGTCGACCAGCGTGCCCGGGCCAACCTTTCGCTGCGCGGCACCCGCACGCTCCTCCAGGTGGTGGTCGCGGTGTCGACCACCCTCGCGTTGGTGCACCCGGACCTGCCGTGGTGGGCGATCGCGCTCATCGCCGTCGCAGTGGTCGGGATCGCGCAGTTCCTCGCCGTCTCCGTGGTGGCGCTGCGGCTCTCGACGCGTGACCCCGAGGGCATCGCCCTGTGGGGTGCGCGCATGGCGACCCGGCTGGTGCGCGCCTCGCACCTGTCGGACCCCCTGATCCGGCTCGTGCGGAGCCGACTGCCCCAGCCCACCCAGACCGAGGCCGAGGCCCGTCAGGAGATGGCCGACGACCTGCGCGAGATGGTCGACCAGGTGGGGGAGACCGAGGGTTTCGAGGACGAGGACCGTGAGATGCTGCGGTCCGTCTTCGAACTCGGTCACACCATGGTGCGTGAGGTGATGGTGCCGCGCACGGACATGGTCACCGTCGACGCGGACCTCACCGCGCGCAAGGCGCTGAGGCTCTTCGTGCGGTCCGGGTTCTCCCGGATCCCCGTCATCGGCGACGACGTGGACGACGTGCGCGGGATCCTCTTCTTCAAGGACGTGGTCCAACGTCTGGAGACACGGGGCACCGAGCCCGAGCTCTCCGCCGAGCAGATGATGCGTCCCGCGGAGTTCACCGTGGAGACGAAGCCCGCGGACGACCTCCTGCGCCAGATGCAGGAGGAGCACTTCCACATGGCGCTGGTCGTCGACGAGTACGGGGGCATCTCCGGGCTCGTCACCCTCGAGGACGTCATCGAGGAGCTGGTGGGGGAGCTCACCGACGAGCACGACCGCAACGTGGTCGAGCCGGAGGAGGTCTCCCCCGGGGTGTGGCGCGTCCCCTCGCGGTTCCCCCTGGGTGAGCTCGGTGAGCTCCTCGGCCTGGAGGTGGACGACGAGGACGTCGACTCCGTGGGCGGGCTGCTCGGCAAGGCCATCGGGCGCGTCCCCCTGCCCGGAGCGCAGGGAGACCTGCTCGGGGTCCACATGGAGGCCGAGGGCGCGCGCGGTCGCCGCCGCCAGGTGGGCACGGTGCTCTGCTCACGCAGCCCCGAGCCCGGTGCGTCGGGGCCCGGCGGGTCCGGCGGCGACAAGGACACGGCCGGCAGCACTGCGGGGGACCGGCACCCCACCACGAGCGACCACGCCCCCGGGCAGGAGTGACCATGCGATTCCCCAGCGATGACGAACTGATGGCAGGACCCAATGCCTTCGACGGCGGGACGGTCGAGGTGGAGGCACCGGAGGAGGGGACTCCCGCGGACGCGCATGAGGGCGCCCCCACGCCCGCTGCCGGGAACGCGCAGGGGGCGTCGCCCTCGTCCGGTGGGACCGGCGGGGAGGACCCGGACCTGGAGGACGCCGATCCCGAGCAGCTGGCCCACGTCGAGGAGGACCTGGCGGGTCTGCGCACCCTGCGCGAGGAGGCCAACGCCGGGGTGGGGCTCGTCATGCCCGACTACCCCGAGGACTTCCGCGCGGGCTTCGTCACCGTGGTCGGGCGCCCCAATGTCGGCAAGTCCACGCTGACCAACGCGCTGGTCGGTCAGAAGGTCGCCATCACCTCCATGCGTCCGGAGACGACACGGCACAACGTGCGCGGGATCGTGCAGCGTCCCGATGCCCAGATCGTCATCGTCGACACCCCCGGCTACCACCGGCCCCGCACCCTGCTGGGCAAGCGGCTCAACGAGATGGTGCGCGAGGCCCTGGCCCAGGTTGACTGCGTCGTGTTCTGCCTGCCCGCCGACCAGCGCATCGGGCCCGGAGACCAGTTCATCGCCCGGGAGCTGCGCGAGGTGCGCGCCCCCAAGGTCGCCGTGGCCACGAAGACGGACCTGGTGAGCCGGGAGCGCCTCGTCCGCCACCTCCTCGACATCGACAAGCTGGGGGAGTGGGCGGCGATCGTGCCGGTCTCGGCCCTGGAGGGCACCCAGGTGGACGACCTCACCGAGGTGCTCGTGGGTCTCATGCCGCTCTCGCCGCCGCTCTACCCCGAGGGTGACGTCACCGACGAGTCCCGCGACACCCTCATCGCGGAGTACATCCGTGAGGCCGCGCTGGAAGGCGTGCGAGACGAGCTGCCCCACTCCCTGGCCGTCCAGGTCGAGGAGATCGTGGAGCGTGAGCCCCGTCCCGGCCAGAAGGGCAAGCCGCTGCTGGACGTGCACGTCAACATCTACGTCGAGCGCAACTCCCAGAAGGCCATCATCATCGGGAAGCGCGGGTCGCGCCTCAAGGAGATCGGCACGCGGTCACGGGCGGAGATCGAGCGCCTCCTGGGGCGCCGGGTCTTCCTGGACCTGCACGTGAGGACGGCCAAGGACTGGCAGTCCGACCCCAAGATGCTCGGCCGCCTCGGCTTCTGACCCCCTCACCCCCCGCTGAGGTCCGCTCACTTTCAGGGTCGAGGTCCGCTCTGTTCTGGGCGTGAGGTCCGCCCACTTCGGATGCTGAGGTCCGCCCGCTTCGGGGGCTCAGATCCGCCAAGGTGTCGAATGGCCCGCCGGGACGGACTTCGAGGCGAGAACTGAGCGGACCTCACGCCCAGAACAGAGCGGACTTCGGCATCAGAACGGGACGGACCTCACCGTGGGGGTGGATAGGCTGACGGGATGTCCCGCATCGTCGTGGCTCTGGGCGGCAACGCCCTGGGCACCACTCCCGCCTCCCAACTCGAGCACATCCGTGCCGTCGCCCCCGCGATCATCTCCATGATCACCGCCGAGGACGAGATCATCCTCACCCACGGCAACGGCCCGCAGGTGGGGGCCGTCTCCCGGGCGCTCGGACTGGCCTCGCGCGTCGACGAGGGCGTCCCCGGGATGCCACTCCCCGAGGCCACCGCCATGAGCCAGGGCTACATCGGCTACCACCTCCAGCAGCAGCTCCAGGCGGAGGTCACACGACTGGGCAAGCCCTGGCACGTCGCCACCGTCGTGACCCAGGTGCTCGTCGACCCCGACGACCCTGCCTTCGCCGACCCGACCAAGCCCATCGGTGCCTTCCTGTCACGGAGCGAGGCCGAGGCCCTCGCCGCCGCCCACCCGGGCATGGTGGTGCGAGAGGACGCGGGGCGGGGTTGGCGCCGCGCGGTGGCCTCTCCCCGTCCCCGATCCATCGTGGAGTGGGAGTCGATCCTCAACCTCCTCGACTCCGACTTCATCGTCGTGGCCTGTGGCGGGGGCGGGATCCCCGTGGTCCGCGGGGCCGACGGCCGCCTGCGGGGCGTGGAGGCGGTGGTCGACAAGGACTACTGCGCGGGCCTCCTGGCCGAGGCCGTCGGCGCGGACACCCTCCTCGTCCTCACTGCCGTCGACGCCGTGCACCTCGGCTGGGGGACTCCACGTGACCGCGAGGTGGCGGACCTGCCCGTCTCCCTCGCGCTCGAGATGGTCGCGGCGGGGGAGTTCGCGGAGGGGTCCATGCTGCCCAAGGTGCGGGCCGCGGTGGACTTCGTCCGCGGGGGTCCGGGCCGCAGGGCCCTCATCTGCTCCGCTGCCCGGGCGACCGAGGCCCTGGCGGGACGCGCCGGAACGCTCATCCACGCCTGAGGGCGCGCCGTCGGCACGTGCGCTCCCGCCCCCGGCGGCCCGCGTCAGATTGACGAGGGCGGCGCTGCCTCCAGGTGCAGCACCCGACCCGACCAGTGCCTGCGCAGCCACCGGTCGTGACTGGCGACCAGCACGATCCCGGGATAGGAGGGCAGCAGCGCCTCGATGGCGGTGACGAGGTCCAGGGAGAGGTGGTTCGTCGGCTCGTCCAGGGCGAGCACCTCGGGTGGGTCGGCGAGGACCTCCGCCAGCTCCAACCGGCGCAGCTGACCCGTGGAGAGGACCCCGACGGGACGGGCGAGGTCACGCGGGTGCAGCAGGCCGAACGCGCCGAGCGGCACCTCCTCGGCGCGTTCCCCGCCGACGGCGGTGCGGTAGGCGTCCTCCGTCGTGGAGTCGGGGTCGGGTGGGGTCGGGTCCTGGGCGAGCAGGCGCACACGACCGCGCACGTCGAGGGTCCCGGAGGTCGCGGGGAGACCGCCCGACAGGACCGACAGCAGCGTGGACTTCCCCGAGCCGTTGGCGCCCTCGACGAGGACCTGCTCACCGCCGCCGACGTCCAGCGTGACGGGGGCCAGTCGTCCCTCCACGGCGATCCCACGTGCATGGATCCCCGCCCGGGAGGCATCGGGGGAGCCCCCGACGTCGAGTCCTCGGAACACCATCTCGCGCGGGGGGCGCCGGACCTGGGCCCCCTCGAGGACCTCCAGGCGGCGTTCGGCGTCCCCCACGCGGCGCCTGACGACACGCGCGTTGCGGTCCGCGTAGAACTTCTTCGCGGCCCCGCCCTCCGTGCGGGGGGCACGTCCGGAGTGGCCGACCTCCTGGTCGGAACGCGTCCGGGCCCGCAGGCGCCTGAGCTCGTCCTGTTCGGTGGCGAAGCGCTGCTCCCAGGCCTCACGCTCGTCGAGGCGGGCCAGGACGTGGTCCGAGTAGCGGCCCCTGGTGCGGGTCAGACCGCGGACGGGGCCGCCCTCGTCCGCGCCGGGTGTCGCGGGGCCGGCCAGGGCGGTGGGGACCGGGTCGAGGTCGAGGATCTCGGTGGCGACGTTGTCGAGGAAGGCCCGGTCGTGGCTCGCGGCGACCACCGGCCCGCGCCAGGACAGGAGCGTGCGCCGCAGGAAGTCGGCGGCCTCGTCGTCGAGGTGGTTGGTCGGCTCGTCGAGGAGGAGGACGTCGGGCCGCGAGAGCAGGAGGAGGGCCAGCATGAGACGCGCCCGCTGTCCCCCGGAGAGGGCCCTGACCTCACGGTGTGGGTCGACCGAGGCCAGTCCGAGCCCTGCCAGGGTCTCGTCCCGGCGTGCCTCCAGGGACCACACGTCGGCGTCCTCCGCCGCGCGCAGCACCGCATCGAAGGCCTCCGCGCGGGTGGGGTCGTCGGGACGGGCGGCGAGGGCGTCGCCCGCCTCGGTCACGAGGTCACGGAGGCGGCGCAGTCCGTCCTGGGCGTGGTCGGCGACCTCGACCAGTGGGAGGGCGGGGTCCATCGGGAAGTCCTGCCACAGCAGGCCGACGCGGGCGCCGCCGGG
>NZ_CCXH01000026.1 GCF_000820725.1 Actinomyces polynesiensis
AGTCCGGCGCGGGCGCCCTCGTGGACGGTGAAGGTCACGTCGGTGAGGACGCGGTGGTCCCCGAAGGACCGTGAGAGTCCCTCGGCACGCAGGAAGGGGGCCCGGGAGGGGGAGGGGGTGAAGGACGTGGACATGGCACCTGGGATCGGTCGAGGGGGGTCGCGCGGGGTCGCCGGTCCGTCCCGGGTGCCGCTCACGCGAGGGTCTCCACTCAGTTCCACATGCCACCGACCCTAGGGACCGGACGGTGCACCCGTCAATCAGCGGGTGCCACGGAGCCATGGTGTGATCGGTCACGCGGGGCTAGTCTCGGAAGCAGTCGGACACCCCCGGGCACCACGTTCGGGAGGCGTCGCAGGGACGGGGGCCAGACCCCGCCACGAGGGCGGCACCGTGGCGTGCCCGGGAGGGAGGACGTCGTGACGGACACCGGTGTGACGGTGCGCCCGCCCGCCGTGGCCGGGTCGTTCTACCCCGCCGATCCGCAGGAGGTGGCGGCGCAGGCGGATGAGCTCCTGCTGGCCGCCTCCACGGTCCTCGCCCAGGGGGCACGGGCCCGGACACCGAAGGCCATCGTCGTCCCCACGCGGGGTGGATGTGGTCGGGTGACCTCGCGGCCCTGGGGTGGCAGAGCCTGGCCCCCAGGCGCCGCACGATCGAACGGGTGGTCCTGCTCGGTCCCACGCACCGCGTGGGCATCCGCGGCATCGCCCTGCCCGGCGCCGACGTCTTCCGCACTCCGCTCGGCGACCTGCCGATCCCGACCGAGGAGGTCCTGGAGGCCACCGCCGACCTCCCCTGCCCGGTCCACGTGGATCCGCTCACCCACGCCCGGGAGCACGCCCTCGAGGTTCAGGTGCCCTTCATCCAGCGGGTACTCGGAGCGGTCCAGCTGGTGCCCCTCAATGTCGGAGTGGCAGACCCCGACGAGGTCGCCGACGTCATCGAGGCCCTGTGGGGCGACCGGCGCACGGCGGTCGCGGTGAGCACCGACCTCTCCCACTACCACGACGCGGACACCGCGAGGGATCTCGACAGGGCGACGATCCGTCGGGTGCTGGAGCTGTCGGGTCCCGTCGGACCGGAACGCGCCTGCGGGGCGTTCCCCCTGAACGGGCTGCTCGAGGTCTGCGTGCGCCGTGGGCTCCACCCGCACCTGCTGGGCGCGCACAACTCCGGGGACGCGCCCGGAGGGGACAGCGACCGCGTCGTCGGCTACGCGGCCTTCGCCATCGAGGAGGAACACCATGAGCCATCTGCCACCTGAGGCCGGTCCACGCCTGCTGGGCATCGCGCGCGGTGCCATCGAGGTACGCCTGGCCGGGACACCCACGGCCCAGATCCCCCTGGAGGAGATCTCCAGGCGCGCCAGCCGCCCCGAATGGCTGATGGCGCCGGGGGCCAGCTTCGTGACACTGGAGGAGGACTCGAGGTTGCGGGGGTGCATCGGCACGCTCAGCCCGCACCGCTCCCTGTACGAGGACGTCGCGCACAACGCCGTGGCCGCCGCCCTGCACGACCCGCGCTTCCCCCCGCTCAGCCAGGGGGACCTGCGTGACACGCGGATCGAGGTCTCCGTGCTCTCCGAGCGGGTGCCGCTGCCCCACACCTCCGAGGAGTCGGTCCTGGAGGCCCTGCGCCCCGGGGTGGACGGCGTGGTCCTGGAAGCCGGTGCCTTCAACCGGGCGACCTTCCTCCCGCAGGTGTGGAAGGAACTGCCCGACCCGCGTGACTTCCTGCTGCACCTCAAGCGCAAGGCGGGTCTGCCCGAGGACTGGTGGTCCGACGACGCCCAGCTGGAGGTCTACACGGTGGAGTCGTGGGTCGAGGGGAAGCCGGAGCCATGACCCACCCCGGTGCCCCGGCGGCGACTGCCGCGCTCGGTGGCCGGGTGGGACGCTGGTGGCACCCCCTGCCCGACGGGCGCCTCCAGTGCGACCTGTGCCCGCGGCACTGCCGCCTGCGTGAGGGACAGCGGGGGTACTGCTTCGTGCGGGCACGCGAGGGCGACGCAGTGGTCCTGACGACCTGGGCGAGGAGCTCGGGGTTCTGCCTGGACCCGATCGAGAAGAAGCCACTGGCGCACTTCCACCCGGGCACCGCGATCCTGTCCTTCGGCACGGCGGGATGCAACCTGGGCTGCAGGTACTGCCAGAACTGGGAGATCTCCGCGGCCACGGAGTGGGACCGGCTGGGCCAGCAGGCCACCCCGGAGCACATCGCGGACGTCGCGCAGGCCTGGGGCGTGCCCCAGGTGGCCTTCACCTACAACGACCCCGTCATCTACGCCGAGTACGCGATCGACACGGCCAGGGCGTGCCACGAGGCCGGGATCCGCACGGTCGCGGTCACCGCGGGATACATCTCGCGGGAGGCACGGGCGGACTTCTTCGCGCCCATGGACGCCACGAACATCGACCTCAAGGGCTTCGACGAGGACTTCTACCGCCGCGTGACCGGAGGGCACCTCCGCGACGTCCTGGACACCATCTCCTGGATGGTGGCGCAGGGCTCGACCTGGGTCGAGCTCACGACCCTCCTCATCCCGGGGCTCAACGACTCCGAGGACCGGCTGCGCGAGGAGTGCCGCTGGATCCTCGGCGAGCTCGGACCCGACGTTCCCCTCCACTTCTCCGCGTTCCACCCCGACCACCGCATGCGCGACGTGCCCCCCACACCACCGGCGACGCTGCGCCGGGCGCGCGCGATCGCCCTGGAGGAGGGACTGCACTTCGTGTACACCGGCAACCTCCACGATGTCGAGGGGGACACGACGCGCTGCGCAGGGTGCGGGGAGGTCCTCATCGTCCGCGACTGGTACACGATCCTGGAGTACCGCCTCACCCCGGAGGGCGACTGCCCCCGCTGCGGGCTCGCGCTGCCGGGTCGCTTCGACGCCGAGCCGGGCAGCTTCGGTCCGCGCTCGGTGCCGGTGCGTCTCTGAGGTGGGGCGCGGGGAAGTGCGACCCGTACTCCCGGGGTCGACCTGAGCCGACCGGGGCGGGTCCGCCGGGTCGCGCGGGACCGACGAGGGCGGGGCCGCGCAGGCGGCCCGGAGGGTGTGCCTCAGTCGGAGGCGTCGGCCCGGTGGAACACGGCCTCGACGTTGTTCCCGTCAGGGTCGAGGACGAAGGCCGCGTAGTACCCGGGCCCGTAGGCCGGACGGGGTCCGGGCGCCCCGTTGTCCCGTCCACCCGCAGCCAGGCCCGCCGCGTGGAAGGCGTCGACCTGCTCGGTGCTCGTCGCCCAGAACGCGAGGTGGATCGGCGTGACCTCCTCGGCCTCGGAGATCCAGAGGTCCGCCACGGGAGCGGACATCCCGGGCACGGGCCCGCCCAGGCCCAGCCCGCCACCGAAGTCGTGGAGGACGGTGTACCCGAGTGGTGCCAGGGATCTCTCGAAGAAGGTGCGGGAGGCCGCGAGGTCGGTGACGCCGAGTCCGATGTGGTCGATCATGTCCACAGCGTAGTGGCGTGCCCCGGCCCGGGCAGTGGGACGGACAGGTGGGTGTGACCCGCCGCGGGGGCGTCCACGGAGCGGTCGTCTTTGCGATGTGGACCACCGCGCGCTAGGTTGACGACATGCGCTCGGGTCAGCTGCTGCTTCCCTGCCGCGACGAGGCCTAGACAGGCCGGATCCTCGTCGCGGCGTTCGTCGTACCCGGCCACGGTGACACCGAAGCCAACGACAGAGGAAGCAGCAACCAGCAATGAAGACCACCGCAGACGTCCCCACTCCCGCACGCTCACCGATGCCCGTGTCGAAGTACCGGTCCTTCCTCGACTCGAACCCGATCCTGCTGCCGGACCGCCAGTGGCCCGACCGGCGCATCACGAAGGCCCCGCGCTGGATGTCCACCGACCTGCGCGACGGCAACCAGGCGCTCATCGAGCCCATGGACCCCGCGCGCAAGCGTGAGATGTTCGATCTGCTGGTCCGCATGGGCTACAAGGAGATCGAGATCGGTTTCCCCGCCGCCTCCCAGACGGACTTCGACTTCGTTCGTTCCCTCATCGACACCGGGGCCGTACCCGATGACGTCACGGTCTCCGTCCTCACCCAGTCCCGGCCCGAGATCATCCAGCGCACGGTCGAGTCCGTCGTCGGGTTCCCGCGCGCCACGGTGCACCTGTACAACGCGACCTCACCGCTGTTCCGCCAGCTCGTCTTCCACGCCGACCGCGACCAGACGGTGGAGCTGGCCGTCTCCGGGACCCGTGAGGTGATCGCGAATGCCGAGAAGCTCCTCGACGACGACACGGTCTTCGGCTACGAGTACTCCCCGGAGATCTTCATCGACACCGAGCCGGACTTCGCGCTGGAGATCTGCGAGAAGGTCATGGAGGTCTGGGAGCCCTCCGACGACCGCGAGATCATCCTCAACCTGCCCGCCACCGTGGAGCGGGCGACCCCCAACGTCTATGCCGACCAGATCGAGTGGATGAGCCGCAACCTCTCCCACCGTGAGCACATCGCCCTGTCCGTGCACCCCCACAACGACCGTGGCACGGGCGTGGCGGCCGCCGAGCTGGCGATCCTGGCCGGGGCCGACCGCGTGGAGGGCTGCCTGCTCGGCCAGGGGGAGCGCACCGGCAACGTGGACCTGGTGACCCTCGGGCTGAACCTCTTCAGCCAGGGCGTGGACCCGGGCATCGACTTCTCCGACGTCGACGCGGTGCGCCGCACCGTGGAGCACTGCACGTCGATGGCCACCCCGCCCCGGATCCCCTACGTCGGTGACCTCGTCTACACCTCCTTCTCCGGCTCCCACCAGGACGCCATCAAGAAGGGCTTCTCCGCCCGCAAGAAGAAGGTCGCGGAGGCCGGTGGCCGCGAGGAGGACGTCATCTGGGAGCTGCCCTACCTCCCCATCGACCCCCACGACGTGGGGCGGTCCTACGAGGCGGTCGTGCGCGTGAACTCCCAGTCCGGCAAGGGTGGGGTCGCCTACCTCATGTCCACCTCCCACAACCTGGAGCTCCCCCGCCGCCTGCAGATCGAGTTCTCCCGCGTGGTCCAGCGCCACACCGACTCCTACGGTGGGGAGATCGACGCGGACTCCCTGTGGAGGATCTTCGCCGACGAGTACCTGCCCACCTCCTCCGCCGAGGGACTGGCCCCCTGGGGCCGCTTCGAGCTGGGCTCCTCCCGCGTGGTCAGCCACGGCGACGAGGAGCAGGTCGACCTGCACGCCTCCCTGCGTGACAACGGCGAGCCCGTGGTCATCGAGGCCAGTGGGTCGGGCCCCATCGACGCCTTCGTCGCGGCGCTGCACCAGTTCGACCTGGACGTCCGCGTGCTGGACTACTCCGAGCACGCCATGAGCCAGGGGCGTGACGCCCGTGCGGCCTCCTACGTGGAGGCGGCCGTGGACGGTCAGATCGTGTGGGGCGTGGGCATCGACTCCTCCATCACGAGGGCGACCTACAAGGCGGTCATCTCCGCCGTCAACCGCGCGCTGCGCTGAGGGGGCGAGGCCCCCGGTCGCTCCTCCCGACCCCGACCGGATGCAGCCGCTCGTGCGGCCCAGGCCGATCCACCCGGTCCGGGCACGTCTGCCGGACCGCAGCTGGAGCCGCACACCGTCCACTCCTGACCACCCACCCGCGCCGCTTCGGGGAGGACCTCCCCCGACCAGCGCACTCAGACCGACCCGACCGCCGCGAGCTCCGTGTGATCCACGGACGGCACGGCACAGGGTCCCACCACGGGGCGACCCCCCACGGTGAGCTCCGGCCCCCCTCGGCACCCGTCCGCGGGGGGCCGAGCTGCGCCCGGCCCGACCGTGTCCCCCAGGGGACGGAGGCAGTCCCCCACCGGGCGTCCCCTCCCTCGTGCGTCCGACCTCGCTGGTGGGTCCGCCCTCGTGTGCGCGTCTGACCAGGGAGGTGGGTCCGCCCTCGTACGTGCTCCCGCCACCTGCGCGGCCACCGCGAAAGTGCCCCACCGGGTGCGACAATGGGCCCGTGATGCGGACCTACCGAGATGAGGCCGTCGTCCTGCGCACCCACAAGCTGGGCGAGGCCGACCGCATCATCACGCTGTTGACCAGCGACAATGGCCAGGTCCGGGCGGTCGCCAAGGGAGTGCGCCGCACGACGTCGAAGTTCGGGGCGCGGGTCGAGCCGTTCTCCGTCATCGACGTCCAGCTGCACCGGGGACGCTCCCTCGACATCATCACCCAGGTCGAGACCATCACCTCCCACGGGCGCTCCCTGGCCGAGGACTACGACCTCTTCACCCCGGCCACCGTCATGGTGGAGACCGCGGAGCGTCTCACGGCCGACGCGGACGAGGGGTCGCACGCCCAGTACCTGCTGCTGGTCGGCGCTCTCTTCGCCCTCGCCCACCGTCGGCACGACCCGATGATGGTGCTCGACTCCTACCTGCTGCGTGCCCTGGCGATCGCAGGGTGGGCGCCCTCGTGCTTCGACTGCGCGGTGTGCGGGGTCGAGGGGCCCCACACGGCGTTCTCCGTCCCGGAGGGTGGTGCCGTGTGCGAGCACTGCCGTCCAGCGGGATCGGCGGCGCCCTCGGCGGGGGCGATGGCGCTCCTGGGCGACCTCCTCAGCGGGGACTGGGGACCCGTGGACTCCGCGCAGGACTACTGCCGCAACGAGGTCGTGGGACTGGTCTCGGCGTACACGCAGTGGCACCTGGAACGACGGCTGCGTTCCCTGCAGGTGCTGGAGAGGTCGAGGTGAGCATGGAGGACCACAGGTCCGGACCGTCCGGGGAGGACCGCAGGACGGGTGGGCCCGGGACGTGGGGTACGCCCGTCGTCCCCGCAGGTCCGGGGGCGCTCCGGGGCAGTGGGCCCGCCCCCATGGACCGCGCGCCCGCGGACCCCAGCGCACCCGTGGCCGGGCCGGGGGAGTGGCCGCGTCCGGCCCCCCACCTGGCGGCCTCCGAGGTGCCCGCCCACGTGGCGCTCGTGATGGACGGCAACGGTCGGTGGGCGAACTCGCGCGGTTTGACGCGCACCGAGGGTCACCGGGCCGGCGAGTACGCGCTCATGGACACCGTCGCCGGGGCCATCGACGCCGGTGTGCGCTACCTGTCCGTATACACCTTCTCCACGGAGAACTGGAAGCGTTCCCCCGCCGAGGTCCGTTTCATCATGTCCTACGCCTCCGACGTCCTGCGTCGCCGCACCGCCCAGCTGGACGAGTGGGGGGTGCACGTGCGCTGGTCGGGGCGCGAACCCCGCCTCTGGAAGTCGGTGATCCACGCCCTGCGGCAGGCGGAGGCCACGACGCGGCACAACGACACCCTGGACCTGGTGATGTGCGTGAACTACGGGGGCCGCGCGGAGATCGCAGACGCCGCACGCTCCATCGCCGAGGACGTCGCCCAGGGGCGCCTGAAGCCCGGGGGAGTCACGGAGCGCACTTTCGCGCGCCACCTCTACCTGCCCGACGTGCCCGACGTCGACCTCATGGTGCGCACCTCGGGGGAGCAGCGGATCTCCAACTACCTCCTGTGGCAGTTGGCCTACGCCGAGATGATGTTCGTGGACACGCCCTGGCCCGCCTTCGACCGCGAGTCCCTGTGGGACTGCCTGCTGGGGTACGCGGGGCGGGAGCGTCGCTACGGCGCGGCGGAGGACCACCCGGGGTCCTGACGAGGGCTGCCCGGTGGGGACTGACGAGGGCGGCCCGGCGGGTCGACAGGTGGTCACCGACGAGGTCGGCCCCGCACCTGTCCGGGGTCCCTCCCGCGACGACCCGCCCCGGGTGCCCTGTCC
>NZ_CCXH01000027.1 GCF_000820725.1 Actinomyces polynesiensis
TGTCCGGGGTCCCTCCCGCGACGACCCGCCCCGGGTGCCCTGTCCGGGTCGCCGGACCCGGGGGCGGAGGGCCCCGGGCGGGGTGGCGCTCAGGCCCGCTCGGTGGAGTGCGCGACGGCGGGTGCCGCCTCCTCGGCGTGCCTGATGCGGTGGCCGCCGTGGCGTCGGTGCCACTGCAGCCCGATGAACAGGGCGGCGACACCGGCGAAGGCTGCCCAGGCCCACGGGCTGCCGGCGATCGCGGCGAGGGCCGCCTGCCACACGGCCAGCATCCCGAGGCCGTACATGAGGGCCCAGGCGACACAGCCCGGCACCATGGCCAGGGTGTAGGTCCGCCAGCGCAGGCGCACCACGCCCGAGCCCGCATTGACGGCCGTCTGGATGCCGACGGTGAGGAAGCACAGGGGGATGATGATGAGCCCCCAGCGCTCGAGGAGGGCCGCGCCCTTGCGGGGGGTGGGTCCGTTGAACCAGTGGGCGATCCGGCCCACCAGGCCATTGCGGTCGGAGGCCTTGAGGGCGCCCGCAGCGGCGAGCCTGCCCAGCCAGTACGTGCCCTGGGCGCGCAGGAGGACGACGAAGAACAGGAAGACGATCAGGCGTACTCCGGAGGAGGCCCAGTCGGGAACGGGCATGATGATCTCTTCCTTGTCAGACGGTGGTGGGGGATGGTGTGGCGTCCGGTCCGTCCGCGGTGTTGCCTGCCGGTGTCGCCGGGGCCGGGTCCTCGTGACGCGCCGCCGAGCAGGTGGCGCACAGGCCGAAGAGTTCCATGGAGTGGTCGACCTCGGTGTACCCGTGCTGGCGGGCGACGTCGGCGACCCAGGACTCCACCTCGGAGAGCAGGATCTCCTCGGCGTGCCCGCACTGCCGGCAGACCAGGTGGTGGTGGTGACCGCGGTCGTCGCAGAGTCGGTAGAGACTCTCCCCATCGGCGGAACGCAGGACGTCGACATCGCCCTCGGAACTGAGTCCCTGCAGGTTGCGGTAGACCGTGGCGAGCCCGACGCGGTGGCCCTCCTCGCGCAGGTCCTCGAAGACCTGCTGGGCGGAGCGGAAGTCGTCGACGCGCCGGAGCTCGGCGAGGACGGCCTGGCGCTGTCGCGTCATGCGTTGCACGGTGCCTCCGGTGGTGGTTCCAGACGAGGGCGGCGCCCTCGTTCCCGGGGCGGTCCGCACGGCTGCGCGGCGCCCCACTCACGTAGGGTAGCCCCCCGCGCACGAGGTCTCCACGTGGGACACCGTGTCAGAAAATCCGCTTGTTTCCGCGGGTGGACGGACGTCCGACCACGGCGCGGACAGCGGGGTCCCGGAGAGGACCCCGACCCGCCCGGATCCGCTCGCAGGGGCGGCGCGGGGACGGCGGGGTGCGTGGACGCGCAGTCAGGCGTGGGTGCGGGCGGCGCGGGGTGCTGGATCCGACCCGGCCCGGTCCGGGGCCTGGCCCGTGGACCCCCGCACGACGAGGTCGGGGGTGTACACGTAGGCCTGGTGCTCCTGAGGTGATCCGGGCTCCATCGAGGTCAGGGCGCGCACCGCGGCGGTGGTGATCGACTGGACGGGTTGACGCACGGTGGTCAGGGGAGGGTCCAGGTGTGCCATGAGCATCGAGTCGTCGAAGCCCACCAGTGAGACGTCCTCGGGCACGCGCAGCCCCATGGCGTGGATGGTGCGTGCCGCTCCCAGGGCCTGCAGGTCCGAGCCCGCCACGATGGCGGTCGTGCCGGCCTCGACGAGCCCGCGTGCCGCGCTCGCAGCGGCCTCGTAGGTGTAGAAGGTCTCGGTGACCAGGGGATCCGTGTCGCCGAGCTCGCGTCCCATCACCTTCCGGAACGCCTCGGCCTTGCGGGCCGCGGGCACGATGTGGGTGTGGCCACCCAGCAGGGCGATGCGCCGGTGGCCGAGCTGGACGAGGTGGTGGACGGCTGCCTCGATGCCCATGGCGTCCCCGGTGGAGAAGTCGGGTGCGGGCACCTCCGCGCGCGCGCCGTTGACGGTGACGAAGGGGACGCCACTGGCGGCCAGGGAAGCGTAGCGGCTGATGTCGGCGCGGTAGTCGGCATGCCGACCCGAGACGAAGACGATGCCGGCCACGCCGCGATCCAGCAGACTTCGGACGTACTGCTCCTCACTGGTCCCCCCCGGTGTCTGGGTGCAGACCAACGGCAGGAACCCCGCACGCGTGATCTCGGCCTGCATGGAGTGGGCGTAGAGGGCGAAGATCGGGTTCACGAGCTCCGGGGTGATGACCGCGATGGCGGAGGAGTTGCCCGGGCGCTCGGCGTTGGGGCGTTCGTAGCCGAGGGAGTCCAGCGCGACGAGGACCTTGTGCCGGGTCTCCCCGGAGACCTGTCCCGAGCCGCTGACCACCCTGGACACGGTGGCCGTGGAGACGCCGGCCAGTGCGGCGATGTCCGCCATTCGCGTACGGGGTCTCGACATGGGTCCTCCTCCGTGGGGCGCGTCCTCGCTGCCTGTGAATGTAACAGTTCGTCAACGCTTCCTGTATCAATCACCCAATCCTTGCAGAGGATTGCAGCAACGATTACAGTCATGTTCAGCGACCGTGCCCACCGATGAGTGCGGCGGAGACAACACTGAGGAGTTGACATGCGAAGAGGCATTGCTGCCCTGGGAGCCCTGGCACTGGTGGGGACCCTCGCGGCCTGTGGCGGGGAGGCAGACCAGTCCGGTGACGCCGCCTCCGGCGCCGCCGGGGACCAGTCGGGCGCGGCCGGGGTGGGAACCCTCACCATCTGGGCCGATGACACGCGCTACGGGGAGATGCAGGAGTTCGCGAAGGACTTCACCGCCGAGACCCAGATCGAACTCTCCGTCGTCCAGAAGTCCGAGTCGGACATGGACCAGGAGTTCATCACCCAGGTCCCCACGGGCAAGGGCCCCGACCTGATCGTCATGGCCCACGACAAGCTCGGCGCCCTGGTCACCAACGGCGTGGTGGGAACCGTGGACCTCAGCGACGTCCAGGACGAGTTCTCCGACTCCGCCGTCCAGGCCGTCGCCTATGACGGCCAGACCTACGGGGTCCCCTACGCCATCGAGTCGGTCGCGCTGGTGCGCAACAACGCGCTGACGACCGACACCCCCACCACCTTCGACGACATGATCTCCTCCGGGGAGGCCACGGGGGTGAAGTACCCCTTCATCATCCAGATGGGTGACGAGGGCGACCCCTACCACTTCTACCCCTTCCAGACCTCCTTCGGGGCGCCGGTCTTCGAGCAGTCCGCTGACGGCTCCTACACGACCGACCTGGCCCTGGGTGGCGAGAACGGCACGGCCTTCGCCGAGTGGCTGAAGGCCCAGGGCGACGCGGGCATCCTGGACCCGGCCATCACCTCCGACGTCGCCAAGCAGGCCTTCCTGGACGGCGAGGCACCCTACACGGTGACCGGCCCGTGGAACGTCACCGCCTTCCGTGAGGCGGGGATGGACGTCTCGGTCCTCCCCGTGCCGAAGGCCGGCGACCAGGATGCCCAGCCCTTCGTCGGGGTCCAGGTGTTCTTCCCCTCCGCCAAGACCGAGAACCAGCTGCTGGTCAACAAGTTCCTCGAGTACGTCGAGACGGCCGCAGCCCAGCAGCAGCTGTACGAGATCGGCGGACGTGTGCCGGCGATGACCTCGGTCGCCGAGGGGATCGACGACGAGGACATCAAGGGCTTCGCGACGGTTGCCGGAGCAGGTGTCCCGATGCCGGCCATCCCGGAGATGGGTTCGGTCTGGCAGTTCTGGGGTGTCACCGAGGCGAACATCGTCACCGGCAAGGAAGCCCCCGAAGAGGGCTGGTCGACGATGGTCGAGAACATCAAGGGTGCCATCAGTAAGTGACACACCTCGACTGACGGCAGTCAGGGGAGTCCCCGGGCCCGAGGGGCCCGGGGACGCCCCGACCCTCGCCCTCGTCCCATGACGCGACAACAGGAGCACCCCATGGCTTCACCGGGCACCTCACCCAGCACCACCACACCCCCCACCCGTCACACCAACTCCCACGCCCGTGACGTGGGGGGTCGCGGCTTCCTCCTCAAGCTCGTCCTCGTCATGCTCGTGGACGCCCTGGGTGTCTACGGCATCCTCACCGCCTGGAACGCCGGGTCATGGGGGATCGTCGCCGTCCTCGTCCTGCTCCTCGTGGCGGTCAACGTCGTCTACTTCTCCCCGCGGATGCTGCCCGCGAAGTACCTGCTCCCCGGGCTGGTCTTCGTCCTCGTCTACCAGGTCTTCGTCATGGGCTACACCGGCTACGTGTCGCTGACCAACTACGGGCAGGGACACAACTCCACCCAGCAGGACGCGATCTCCGCGATCCTCCAGAAGCACGAGAAGCGGGTCGAGGGATCCCCCACGGTCGCGGTCGCCGTCATCGACGACGGGGGCACGCTGGGGTTGGCCGTCCTCGACCCGGACACGGACGTCGTCTCCGTGGGGACCCCGGACCAGCCCCTGGAGCCCGTGGAGGGCGCCGAGGTCGGAGCGATGGGCATCACGGCCGTCCCCGGGCACGACGTCCTGACCTTCGCCCAGCTCAGCCAACGCCAGCAGGAGGTGGCGGGTCTGGCCGTCCCGGTCTCCGACGACCCCTCCGACGGCCACTACGTCACCACCGACGGCTCCAAGGGCTACCTCGCCCGCTCCACCTTCTCCTACGACGCGGCCACCGACAGCATCACCGACAGCGAGACGGGGACCACCTACACCGCGACCGACGCGGGTGCCTTCGTCGCCCCGGACGGGACGGAGCTCACCCCCGGGTGGCGGGTCTTCGTGGGGCTGGACAACTTCACGAACATGGTGGTCAGCCGTGACCTGGGTGGGCCCTTCCTCAGGGCACTGGTGTGGTCCTTCGTGTTCGCCGGTGGCTCCGTGCTCACGACCTTCGCGCTCGGCCTGTTCCTGGCGCTGGTCTTCTCCGACACCCGGGTGAGGGGGCGCAGGATCTACCAGTCCCTGCTGATCCTGCCCTATGCGTTCCCGGCCTTCCTGGCGACGCTGGTGTGGAAGGGGATGCTCAACGAGCGCTTCGGGTTCGTCAACCAGGTGCTGCTCGGGGGTGCGGAGATCCCGTGGCTGACTAACGGGCTGCTGGCCAAGGTCGCCATCCTGGGCGTCAACCTGTGGCTGGGCTTCCCCTACATGTTCCTCGTGTGCATGGGCAGCCTCCAGTCGTTGCCCTCCGACGCCCTGGAGGCCGCGAAGATCGACGGCGCCGGGGCGCTGCGCACCGTCTGGTCCGTCAAGCTGCCGCTGGTGCTCCAGTCGACGGTGCCGCTGCTCATCGCCTCCTTCGCCTTCAACTTCAACAACTTCTCCCTGATCTACATGCTCACCGGGGGAGGCCCGAACTACCCGGGCCTGTCGGTGCCCGTGGGGGAGACGGACATCCTGATCTCCATGGTCTACAAGATCGCCTTCGACAGAGGGGGCCAGGACTACGGTCTGGCCTCGGCGATGTCGATCGTCATCTTCATCGTGGTGGGCCTGATCGCCTGGGCCGGTTTCCGTCGGACGCGAGCACTGGAGGACCTGTGATGAGTGCACCCGGTACGACCCCCCTGGAGGTGGGGCGCGAGGAAGGACGCAGCACCGGCGGTCCGGGGAGGAGGACGCGCCGCACCACCCGGCGGGCGCCGGAGGAACTCCACACCTCCCTGAAGGGGCTGCGCTGGTGGGCAGAGGTCGGGTGGCGTCACATCGTCGGCGTGGTGGCCATCATCTACTGCGTGGTGCCCCTGCTCTACGTGCTCTCGGTCTCCCTGGTCCCCAATGCGACGTTGACGGGGTCCAACAGGTTGTTCGCGACCTTCAGCACGCAGAACTTCTCCGCGCTGTCCGGCACGGAGTACTGGAGCTGGATCCGCAACTCCCTGGTGGTCTCCATCAGCACCGCCGTCGGCACGGTGCTCATGGGGGCGAGTGCCGCCTACGCCTTCTCCCGCTTCCGCTTCCGGGGACGGCGGGGCACCCTGACCTTCCTGCTCCTGGTCCAGATGTTCCCGCAGATGCTGGCCTTCGTGGCCCTGTTCCTGCTGCTGCTCTCACTCCAGGACGTCTTCCCGGCCCTGGGCCTGAACTCCCAGCTGGGGCTCATCTGCGTGTACCTGGGTGGTGCGCTCGGGTCGAACACCTTCCTCCTCTACGGGTTCTTCAACACCGTGCCCAAGGAGTTGGACGAGGCCGCCGAGATCGACGGCGCCTCGCACGCCCAGGTGTTCTGGACGATCATCCTGCCCCTGGTCCTGCCGGTCCTGGCCGTGGTCGGACTGCTGTCCTTCATCGCCAGCTTCGGTGACTTCGTGATCGCCCGGGTGGTCCTCCAGACCCCCGACAGGTACACGCTGGCAGTGGGCATGTACAACTGGGCGGCGGATGCCCGCACCGCCCCGTGGGGTCTCTTCGCCGCAGGAGCAGTCGTGGCGGCGGTCCCGGTGGTGCTGATCTTCCTGTACCTGCAGCGCTACATCGTCTCCGGTCTGACGGCGGGGTCCGTCAAGGGCTGAGTGGAGCCGGGAGGGGCTGTGCCACCGGTGCCTGTCACGGACCGGTGCCCGGTCCCTCCGGACCGCCGTGTGTGGTTCCCCTGTCAGGAACCCGCGTCGCCCTCGTGGGCGAGTGGGTCCACCCGCATCAGGGTGTGGGCCCGCCCTCGTCGGGCTGTGGGTGCGCTCTCGCGGGGGTGCGGTCCGCCCTCGTGGGGGAGGACCCGCGCGATGCGCACCCGTCCGCCCGGGCGCGCCCACCCGGACGGCACCGGCCCCGGGGTGCACCTGAGGCTAGAATCTCCACAGCCAGGAGCCGCGCCAGCCAGGTGCGGCCCACAGGACACAAGGAGTGCACCAAGTGGCACAGGGTTCCAGCCGCCTCGATTCCGTCATCAGCCTGGCCAAGCGCCGTGGCTTCGTCTTCCCCTCCGGAGAGATCTACGGCGGCACCCGCTCCGCCTGGGACTACGGCCCGCTGGGCGTGGAGCTCAAGGAGAACATCAAGCGCCAGTGGTGGAACCGCGTCGTGCGTTCCCGTCAGGACGTCGTCGGCCTCGACTCCTCCGTCATCCTGCCGCGCAAGGTGTGGGAGGCCTCCGGCCACGTCCAGGCCTTCACCGACCCGCTCATCGAGTGCCTGAGCTGCCACAAGCGCCTGCGTGAGGACGAGCTCATCGAGAACTACGCCGAGCGCAAGGGCCTCACCGAGGACCAGGTCAGCCTCTCCGACCTGCCCTGCCCCAACTGCGGCACCCGCGGCCAGTGGACCGAGCCGAAGGCCTTCTCCGGCCTGCTCAAGACCTACCTCGGCCCCGTCGACGACGAGGCCGGGCTGCACTACCTGCGTCCCGAGACCGCCCAGGGCATCTTCACCCAGTTCGCCAACGTCATGTCGACCTCGCGCATGAAGCCCCCCTTCGGCATCGGCCAGATCGGCAAGTCCTTCCGCAACGAGATCACGCCCGGGAACTTCATCTTCCGCACGCGTGAGTTCGAGCAGATGGAGCTGGAGTACTTCGTCGAGCCCGGCACCGATGAGGAATGGCACCAGTACTGGATCGACGAGCGCTTCTCCTGGTACACCGACCTCGGCATCGACCCTTCCCACCTGCGTATGTACGAGCACCCCCAGGAGAAGCTCTCCCACTACTCCAAGCGCACCGTCGACATCGAGTACACCTTCGGTTTCCAGGGCAGCGAGTGGGGCGAGCTCGAGGGCATCGCGAACCGCACGAACTACGACCTCACGGTCCACTCCGAGGCGTCGGGCCAGCACCTGGACTACTTCGACCCGGAGAAGAAGGAACGCTGGACGCCCTACGTCATCGAGCCCTCCGCCGGCCTGACGCGCTCCCTCATGGCCTTCCTGGTGGAGGCCTACTCCGAGGACGAGGCCCCCAATGCCAAGGGCGGGGTGGACAAGCGCACCGTGCTGCGCCTGGACCCGCGCCTGTCCCCGGTCAAGGTCGCGGTCCTGCCGCTCTCGCGCAAGCCCGAGCTCACCGGCCCCGCGTCCGAGCTCGCCCAGGAGCTGCGCTCCACCTGGAACGTCGACTACGACACCTCCGGCGCGGTGGGGCGTCGCTACCGTCGCCAGGACGAGATCGGCACCCCCTTCTGCATCACCTATGACTTCGAGTCCGTCGAGGACCACGCCGTCACCGTGCGTGAGCGCGACTCCATGGAGCAGGTGCGCCTGCCCCTGGACGAGGTGCGTCCCTGGCTCGTCGAGCGCCTGGGGTGCTGCTGAGTGGTCCCCACTCCCGTCGTCAGCGGTCCGGCCCCCCGTATGGAGGTCGGACCGCTGCGTCTGTGGTCCCCGGTCATCCTCGCGCCGATGGCCGGGGTCACCGACGCGCCCTTCCGGCGGCTGTGCCGCCGCTTCGGTGAGGAGGGGCTGCCGCCGGGGCTGCGTCCCGTCGACGGTGGCCGCACGGGGGAGGGCAGCGCCCACGAGGGCGGCCCCGCCCTCGTCGATGCGGACACGGACCGCGGCGCGACCGCGGCGGAGGACTCTGCCACCGCGGGAGCGCCCTGGATCCGGGGGGTGGACGCCCCGGCCGGGCTGTACGTGACGGAGATGGTGACCTCCCGGGCGCTCGTGGAGGGCAATGCCGAGACCCTGCGGATGGTGCGCACGGACCCGGAGGAGCGGGTGCGCTCCATCCAGCTCTACGGGGTGGACCCCGCCACCATGGCGGCGGCCGTGCGGCTGCTGGTCGACCGTGACCTCGCCGACCACATCGACCTGAACTTCGGCTGTCCCGTGCCGAAGGTGACCCGCAAGGGTGGGGGAGCGGCGCTGCCGTGGAAGAGGGACCTCTTCGAGGACCTCCTGCGCGCGGTGGTGGGCGCCGCGGAGGAGAGCGGCCGGGCGGCGGGGCGCGAGGTGCCCGTGACCATCAAGATGCGGGTGGGCATCGACGACGACCACCTCACCTACCTCGACGCCGCGCGCACCGCACAGCGCTGCGGGGTGGCCGGCATCGGCCTGCACGCCCGCACCCAGGCGCAGTACTACTCCGGCCACGCCGACTGGACGCGGATCGCGCGCCTGCGCGAGGAGGTGGACGTGCCCGTCTTCGGCAACGGGGACGTCTTCTCAGCAGCCGACGCGCAGGAGATGATGGAGCGGACCGGTTGCGACGCCGTGGTCATCGGGCGCGGGTGCCAGGGGAGGCCCTGGCTGTTCCGGGACCTGGTGGCCGCGGCCCACGGGCTGCCGGTGCCCGCCGGGCCGTCGCTGCGCGAGGTGGCGGGCGTCATCGAGACCCACGCGCGTTGGTGCGTGGAGGACCAGGGGGAGGAGGCGCGCGCCATGCGTGAGATGCGCAAGCACGTGGGCTGGTACCTGCGCGGCTTCGCCGTGGGCGGGCCCGCGCGGCGCGACCTCAACCTCGTGTCCTCCCTGGAGGAGCTGCACGAACGGCTGTGGGCCCTCGACCTGGACCAGCCGTTCCCGGCGTCCGCGGAGGGCGCGCGGGGACGGGCGGGCACACCCAAGGTGCCCCACCTCCCCGAGGGGTGGCTCGACTCGCCGTGCCTGTCGGAGGCGGAGCGCTCGGAGCTGCACCTGGCCGAGGACGGTGTCTCCGGTGGCTGAGGAAGCAGTGGTCACGGTCCCCTGGCCGCCGCTCCTGGGCGACGGGGGTGCTGCCGGTGGTGGGGTTGTCGGCGGCGGTGCCGACGCCGGGAACTCCCGGTGCGCGGCGCGCCGGATCGTGACGGTCGGTCGGGACGGTGGCGCGGTGGAGCTCGGTGGGATGACGCGGATCATCGTCCCCCTGACGGGCGGGGACGTGGGCGAGCTCGAGGCCGAGTGCCTGGCCCTGCGCGGTCATCCGGTGGACCTCGTGGAGTGGCGCGTGGACCACCTCCGGGCCCTGGCCCGACGTCGGCCCGGGTGGGAGGAGGACGTCGCGGCGGTGCTCGCCACCGTCCGGGACCGTGCGGGACACCCGGTGCTGGCCACGGCGCGCACGGTTCACGAAGGCGGGGCCGCAGATCTCGGGGACCTGGGGTACCGGGAACTGGTGGGACTCCTGGCCACCTCGGGGGCCGATGCCGTCGATGTCGAGTTCCGGCGGGCAGGCGCGGAGTCGATCATCGAACGTGCCCACCGCGCAGGGGCGGTGGTCATCGCCTCGAACCACGACTTCACGGGCACACCTGCCGAGGAGGAGGTCATTGCCCGGCTCGTCGCCATGCGTGACCTCGGTGCGGACGTGGCCAAGGTCGCCTACCGCGAGCAGGACCCGCTGGACATGTTCCCGGTGCTGAATGCCCAGATGTGGGCGCGTGACCACCTGGGGATCCCGGTCATCGCCATCTCGATGGGGGCGGCAGGAGCCGTCACCCGCATCTGTGGGGAGCGGCTGGGGAGCGCCGCGACCTTCGCGACCGTGGGGCGGGGGAGTGCGCCCGGTCAGTTCAGCGCCGAGGAGGTCGCGCAGGTCCTCCGCACCATGCGCGAACCCTGACCCCCCTCGGTGAAGTCCGCTCTGTTCTGGGGTCGAAGTCCGCTCAGTTCTTCCCGGCGGGATCCATGGGGTCCCGCGCCGGACATGTCCCGTATCCCACAGAGGCCCTCCTTCCCATCGCCGTCCCGGCGGCTCGCTGTTCCCTGTTCCTCGCGGCTCCGGCACCGCACATCTCGACCGGGTCCGTCGGACCCCGCGCCCGTGTCCGGTCGTGGCGTCCAGCCCGGGATGTTCCACGGGGACGGTGTGTCCCGTGACCGGTCGTGGCGTCCAGTCCGGGATGTTCCAAGGGGACGGTGTGTCCCGTGACCGGGAGCGCGACCGGCGTTGCAGATCAGAGCGTACTTCGGGCCTGGAACAGAGCGGACCTCGAGCCCAGAACAGAGCGGACTTCGCCGAGGGGGGTCAGTCGGTGTGCTCGAAGGGGGCGGGCAGGATCCGTGCGGTGTCGAACCAGGCGCAGGTCTCCGGCGGCACCGGGGTGGGAGCTCCGGCGGGCGGGAGGGCCTCGGGCGCGGGGGCCTGGGAGGAGACGAGGAACCTGTGCTCGGCCGGGACCTCGACGGTCGCGTCGGAGGTGTTGAGGACCACCATCGTCCCGGCGCACACGTGCACCCCCACACCGGGGTGCGTCCAGGACAGCTCGTCCACGAAGGCCAGGGATCCCGACCCCATCGCCCTCTCGGTGCGCAGCCTGAGCGCCGTGGTGAGCGTGCGCATCTCCCGTGCGGGGCGTCCCTCGTCCCCCCAGGTCCGGTGGGCGCGGCCGGATCCCAGGACCTCGAGCCGACCGGCGAAGTGTTCGAAGGTCATGTAGGCGGCGCCGGGGAGCGAGAGCTCGTAGAGCGCCATCGCCGCACGTCGAGGGGCCGTCGCCCCCTCCTCCCAGGACCCGGGCTCGGGAGCGTCGTCGCACCCGTTCCCGGCCCGGTTGGAGGCGTGCCAGGCGGTCACCTGGCCCAGCCGGTCGCGGTCCTCGAGGGCCGAACGCACCCGGTCCCGGAGCGCGTCGGACTGCCAGGGGCACGTGGTCAGGGAGTCGTCGCGCAGGTGGTGGAACCACTCCTCCTCGAGGTGGCGGTGGAAGGCGTCCTGCTCGGAGGTGGTGGCCTCCGCGGAGAGGACCGGCAGGGTGTCGAAGTCCGCCAGTTCGGCCTGGAGGATGCGCACCAGACGGGAGAAGCGCTCGGCCCGCCGGGCCTTCTCCACCGGGTCGGGGGTCTCGGCGTTCCCGCAGGAGTCGTCGATGCGGCCCAGGTCGATGCCATCGGCCCCTGCCTTGAGGGCCGCCCTCGTGCGCAGGACCAGGGAGGTCACCCCGTCCTCGAGGTCGATGAAGGTGCCTCCGCACCCTCCCGGGAGGGTGGACCCCGCCAGGCGCACGACCACCTTCAGGCCGGCGTTGTGGACGCGGGTGATGAAGCGCTCCAGGGTGGTGCCGTCGGTGACGATGTCGGACCGCGCGGGTCGCACCAGCACCGCGGTGAAACCTGCGCGCGCGATGCCCAGGACGATGCCCTCGACCTCGGCCAGCTCCTCGTCGTCCAGTGCCTCCACGAGGTCGCACACCACTGCTCGGCGCCACCACGGGAAGCGCCCGCGTTGGATCCGGTGGATGAGAGTGGTCGTCACCCCGGTGGGGGCGGGTGCGGTCTCGGTCACGTGCCCATTGTGACCCATTCGGCACCCGAGGGTGTGCACGGCAGCCCGGGATAGGGTGGTCACGTGAGACCAGGACCACCGAGCCCGAGCCCGGACCGGGAAGCGGGACCCGCCGGCCACTACCACGACGGCGGACACTACGGCGCCCACGACCGGGCCCGCTTCGTCACCGAGAGCCCCAAGAACCCGGCCCGCACCGACTTCGAGCGCGACCGCGCCCGCGTGCTCCACTCCTCAGCGCTGCGGCGCCTCGGCGCGAAGACCCAGGTCCTGGGACCCTCCTCCGACGACTTCGTGCGCACCCGCCTGACGCACTCCCTGGAGGTCGCCCAGGTCGGTCGCGAGCTCGGCAAGGAACTCGGGGCCGACCCCGACGTGGTGGACGCCGCCTGCCTCTCCCACGACCTGGGCCATCCCCCCTTCGGGCACAACGGTGAGCGCGCCCTGGACGAACTCGCCGCGGACGCCGGCGGCTTCGAGGGCAATGCGCAGACCCTGCGCATCGTCACCCGACTGGAGCCGAAGGTCCTCACCCCCGAGGGGACGCCGGCCGGCCTCAACCTCACCCGCGCCACGCTGGACGCCATCGCGAAGTACCCCTGGCTGCGCGGCCAGGGTCCCGATCCAGTCAAGTCCTCCCACAAGTACGGCGTGTACGCGGAGGACGCGGAGGTCTTCGCGTGGATGCGCCAGGGGGCGGTGCCCGGCAGGCGCTGCCTGGAGGCCCAGATCATGGACCTCTCCGACGACATCGCCTACAGCGTCCACGACGTGGAGGACGCGGTGGCGACCGGCAAGATGGACCTCTCCCGCCTCACGACCGACACCGAGACCGAGGCCGTCATCGCCTCCACCCTCGAGTGGTACGGGCCCTCGGTGGGGGCCGACGAACTCGGGACGGCGATCGAGCGCCTGGTGTCGATGCCCGCGTGGCTGCACTCCGACTCCGGCTCCTACGCGGACATGGCCCACCTCAAGGACATGACCAGCCAGCTCATCGGCCGGTTCTGCTCCGCCACCGTGATGGCCACCCGCCGGACCTTCGGGGACGGGCCGCTGGGCCGCCACGGCGCCGACCTGGTGGTCCCCGGGGACACCCGCGCCGAGATCCAGGTCCTCAAGGGGATGGCGGTGCACTACGTCATGAGCCCCCGGGAGACCGAACCCGTCTACCTCCACCAGCGGACCCTCCTCGCCGACCTCGTCGATGCCCTCCACGAGGCCGGACCCGCCGCGCTCGAGGAACCCTTCGCCACGGACTGGCGCCAGGCGGAGGGGGAGGCCGGCAGGGTCCGGGCGGTCATCGACCAGGTCGCCACCCTCACCGATCCCTCGGCCTCGCGGCTGCACGCCCGGCTGTGCGGGATGCTCTCCACCCAGTTCTGAGATCCCACCGGGGGGCGCCCGGTCCCGCCCTCGTCCGCGGCGGGATGGCCCCTCCCCGCCTCGCTCCCCGCCCCGCCCGGGAGGAGCACCCACCCGAGGGACCCCGCCTGTTCGCCGGTGGCGCAGGCGCCTGGGGACGCCCACTGGACGGGGTGGGCTGCGCATAGACTGGTCGCCATGGCTGGCCTGATCCGACGCGAGGACATCGCGGCCGTGCGCGAGGCCTGCCGGATCGAGGAGATCGTCGGGGAGCACGTCGCCCTGCGCACCGCCGGTGTCGACTCCCAGAAGGGACTGTGCCCCTTCCACGACGAGCGAACCCCGTCCTTCCACGTCCGCCCCGCAGTCGGCCTGTGGCACTGCTTCGGGTGCGGCGAGGGCGGGGACGTCATCAGCTTCGTCCAGAAGATCGACCACCTCTCCTTCTCCGAGGCCGTGGAGATGCTCGCCCAGCGCGCCGGCGTCACCCTGCACTACGAGGAGGGCGGGCGCCAGGTCCGCAGCGAGGAGCCCGGCCGGCGCCAGCGCCTCCTCGACGCCCACCGCGTCGCCGAGGAGTACTACCAACAGCAGCTCGCCAGCCCCGAGGCCCACGTCGGCCGCGCCTTCCTGGCGGGGCGGGGGTTCACCGAGGCCATGAGCCGGCACTTCGGCGTGGGGTACTCGCCGAAGGGCTGGGACCACCTCACCCGCCTGCTGCGCTCGAGGGGCTTCACTGATGCCGAGATCCAGGCCGCGGGACTGGGATCGCAGGGCAGCCGCGGCGTCTACGACCGGTTCCGCGGGCGCCTGATGTGGCCCATCCGCGACATCACGGGCGCCACCGTCGGGTTCGGCGCGCGCAGGCTGGACGAGGACGAGGACTCACCGAAGTACCTCAACACCCCCGAGACCGCGATCTACAAGAAGTCCCAGGTCCTCTACGGTCTGGACCTGGCCAAGAGGGACATCACCCGCCAGCGACGCATCGTCATCGTCGAGGGCTACACCGACGTCATGGCCGCCCACGTCGCGGGGGAGACGACCGCCGTGGCCACCTGCGGCACCGCCTTCGGCTCGGACCACGTCCGCATCGTGCGCCGCCTGCTCGGCGACGCGGCGGACCCGGCCGCCGGGGTGGTCCTCTCCTCGGGACGCGCGCGCGGCGCGGAGGTCATCTTCACCTTCGACGGCGACGCGGCGGGGCGCACGGCGGCGCTGCGTGCCTTCCACGAGGACCAGAACTTCGCCTCCCAGACCTTCGTCGCGGTGGAGCGCACGGGCCTGGACCCCTGCGACCTGCGCATGCAGCGCGGTGACCAGGCGGTGCTCACCCTGGTCGCCTCGCGCACCCCGCTCTTCGAGTTCGTCATCCGCTCGGTGCTCTCCCAGGTGGACCTCGACACCGCCGAGGGTCGTGTGGCGGCACTGCGCGGCGCCGCCCCCGTCGTGGCGGGCATCAAGGACCGCGCGCTGCGCCACGAGTACACCCGCTCCCTGGCCGGCTGGCTCGGCATGGAGCAGGGCGAGGTCACCCGCGCGGTGCGCCAGGCCGAGTCCCACCGGGGACGTCCCGGGGACGAGGGCGGACGCGTCCAGCCCGACCGGGCGGGCGGACCCGAGCCCATGGCCGGGGCGGGTCTGCCGGGAGGCATCGTGCGACGTGGTCCCGAGGATCCCGTCACCAAGGTCGAACGCCAGGCCCTGGAGGCACTGCTGCAGCGCCCCATGGACCTCATCGGCTCGGGATTCGAGGACCTCGACGGGGCCTCCTTCACGGTGCCCGCGCACCGCGCCGTCCACGACGCGGTGCGCGCCATCGGCGGGCTCGACGCCTTCGCCGAGATGCTCAAGCAGGCCGAGGCCACCCTCGGCGTGGGCGAGGAGTCCGAGGCCGCGGCCACCCGGCACTTCGACGAGGCCGTGCGCGAGTCCGCCGGGGAGGTGGTCGGTGACGTGGTCACCGAACTGGCGGTCGCACCCCTGCCCCAGGACAAGCCGGGTGGGATGCGCGCCTACTCCCGCGGCGTCATGGGGGCGCTGGTGCGCATGGACCTCACGCGGCGCACCGGGGACGTCCGTGCCTCTCTCCAACGCATGGATCCCGATGACCCGGACTACTCGCGCACCTTCACCGAACTCATGAAGCTCGAGCAGAGGCGCCGGGCCTTCTCGGAGGCGCAGCAGTAGGGTCACGCACCGGTCGCACGCAGATGATCTCGCAGGTCACAGTGTTGTCACATGATCTCAGATCCTGCCGACGGCTCATCCTCGGAGCCCGGTGCGGGAACACTCCTGAGTGCGGGAACCCCTCCCGCCGGCGGGACACCGCCGGACCCCACGGGGGTCGACACCGAGGAGGAGAAGATGTCCACACGACTTCGTGCCATCGGCGCTGCAGCAGCACTGACAGCCATGCTCACGGTGCTGACGGCCTGCGGAGGGGGCTCCCAGGCGGCGTCCGGGAGCGATGCCGGCGGGCAGTCCGACGCCACCACGACGATCACGGTGGGCTTCAACTCCGGGCCCTACGAGGACATGTTCGAACAGGGCATCCAGCCGATCCTCGAGAAGGACGGCTACACGGTGAAGTCCCAGAACTTCACCGACGGGATCCAGGTCAACGCCGCGCTCGACGAGGGCGACATCCAGGCCAACATCATGCAGCACCCCGTCTACCTCGACTTCGTCAACGAGCAGCGCGGGTTCGACAACGTCGCCCTCGTCCAGGTCCCCGGACCGCCGATGGGCCTGTACGCGGGGAAGTCGGACACCCTCGACGTCGCCGACGGGGCGACGGTCGCCCTGCCCAACGAGCCCTCGAACCTCTACCGCGCCCTGCTGCTCCTGCAGAAGACGGGGTGGATCACCGTCAAGGACGGCATCGAGCCGGGCACCGCCTCCATCAACGACATCGCCACCAACCCGCACGACCTCGACCTGCGCCTCCTGGAGAACTCCCAGGCCGTGCGCGCGCTCCAGGACCTCGACTACGCGGTGGTCCAGGGCAATTTCGCGGTCGCCAGTGGACTCAAACTGACCGACGCCCTCGCGTTGGAGGACCTCCAGGACGACTACTCCGTGGTGGTGGCCGTCAAGGGCGGCAACGAGTCCACCCCCTGGGCCAAGGCCATCGTCGAGGCGTACCACTCCCAGGAGTTCGCCGACTTCATCGCCTCCCACGACGAGTACGCCGGCTACCACCTGCCGTCCTACATGGACGTGAAGTGACCGTCCCGCAGGGAGCCCGTCCCGTCCCGGGCACGGCGAACGCGGCCCCGGGGCGAGGGGTGGCGGTGCGGTTCTCCCACGTGACCAAGACCTTCGCCGCGCCCTCCCACGACGTCCAGGCCCTGCACGACGTCAGCCTCGACGTCCCCACCTCCTCGATCCAGGGGATCATCGGGTACTCGGGTGCGGGGAAGTCCACCCTGGTGCGGATGGTCAACGGTCTGGAGCGACCGACCTCGGGCCAGGTGTGGGTGGAGTCGCTGGAGGTCGAGAAACTGCGGGGCCCGGGCCTGCGGGACCTCAAGAAGCACACGGCCATGGTGTTCCAGTCCTTCAACCTGCTCGGGACGCGCACCGTCGCCGCGAATGTCGCCATGCCCCTCGTCCTGGACGGGGTGGACGTCCGTGAACGTCAGGCGCGGGTGGAGGAGGTCCTCGACTTCGTCGGGCTCGCCGACAGGGCCGGCGCCCACCCCGGGGAGCTCTCCGGTGGGCAGAAGCAACGCGTGGGCATCGCACGTGCCCTCGTGCGGCAGCCCTCGATCCTGCTGTGCGACGAGGCGACGAGTGCCCTGGACCCCGCGACGACCACGCAGATCGTCGAGCTGCTGGACCGCGTGAACGCCGAGTTCTCCACGACGATCATCGTCGTCACCCATGAGATGGACGTCATCAAGGACCTCTGCGACTCGGTGGCGGTGATGGAGGCGGGCGAGGTCGTGGAGTCCGGTCCCGTCCTGGACATCTTCAACCGTCCCGCCCACCCCGCCACGCGGCGGTTCGTGGAGAGCGTCGTCCCGAGCACCCCGCCCCCCTCGCTCATGGAGTCCGGTGGGCCCGGGCAGGTGTGGCGCCTCGTCTACGTGGGGGAGGGAGCGGGCCGCCCGCTCCTGTCCCGCCTGGTGCGCGACTTCGGGCTCGAGGTCAACATCCTGGCCGCCACCGTCACCGAGATCCGGCACCACACGGTGGGACACATGGTGGTGCGCGTCTCCGGTGCACCCGAGGACCTCCGCCGGGGGGCCGAGAACCTCAGGGCCAACGGTGTCCAGGTCGACCAGACGGGAGGACGGCCATGATCGGTCAGTCGGTCACCATCGCCCAGTTCCTGGAGAGCATCCTCCAGACACTCCAGATGGTCTTCATCTCCCTGGCCATCGGGTCGGTGCTCGGGACGGTGCTGGGCATCGCGCTGGTCATCACCCGTCCCGGCGGGGTGCTGGAGAACGGGTGGGTGTTCCGCATCCTCAACCCCATCATCAACGTCCTGCGGTCGATCCCCTTCATCATCCTCATGGTCGCGATCCTGCCGTTCACCCGGTTCATCGTGGGCACCACGGTCGGAACGGGCGCGGCCATCGTGCCCCTGGTCGTCTTCGTCGGGCCCTACATCGCCCGGCTGGTGGAGAACTCCCTGCTCGAGGTGCCCCAGGGCATCATCGAGGCGGCCGACTCGATGGGGGCCACGTCCTGGCAGATCGTGTGGCGCTTCCTCCTGCCCGAGGCGCGTTCCTCCCTGGTCCTCTCCCTCACCACCGCGACCATCGGCCTGATCGGGGCCACGGCCATGGCGGGCACCATCGGGGGCGGCGGCCTGGGCGACCTCGCGATCTCCTACGGGTACCAGCGCTTCGACACGGTCACCATGATCGTGACGGTCATCGTGCTGGTCGTCATGGTGCAGGGCATCCAGGGGCTGGGCAATGTCCTCGCCCGACGCTGGAGGAGGCGCTGACATGGCTCCACAGGACACCGTGACCACCCGGGACCTGCCCGGCACCGGGGACCTGCCCGCCACCGGGGACCTGTCGACCGCGCGTCCGGGGTCCCGACGGGTGGCCCGGCTCGGGCACAACTACTTCGACCACCTCGACGCACTGATCGCCCGCGCACGGGCACGTCACGGGGACGTCATCGACCTGTCGAAGGGCAATCCCGACCTGGCGACTCCCGACCACATCGTGCGTGCCGCCCAGGCGGCCGTCGCCGACCCGGGCAACCAGGCCTACCCACCCTTCCTCGCCAAGAGGTCGGTGCGCGAGGCCATCACCGCCGACTACCGGCGCTCCCACGGGGTCGACCTCGACCCCGACACCCAGGTGACCGCCTTCCACGGTGCCCATGAGGCCCTGGTGGCACTGCCCTGGGCGCTGCTCGAGGCGGGGGAGACGATGGTCGTCCCCGATCCCTGCTACCCGCCCTACCTCGATGCCGCGCGTCTGGCGGGCGTGGAGGTCACGCGCGTCCCGCTGGAGGAGGACCTGGGCTACCAGCCCTGCGCCGACACCCTCGAGCGGGGACTGGCGGGCGCACGCCTGCTCCTGCTCAACTACCCGAACAACCCGACCGGGGCCGTGGCGACCCAGGAGTCCTGGGAGACGGTCCTGGCCGCCGCCGCCCCGCACGGGACGCTCGTGGTCAACGACTTCGCGTACTCCTCGCTCGACTTCGCCCACCCCTGGGCGGCCTCCCTGCTCGCCGCCCAGCCGGGCGGGGCGAACACGCTGGAGATCTCCACCCTGTCCAAGACCTACTCGATGGCCGGGTGGCGCTTCGGCTACGCCGCGGGTGACGCCGACGCGATCCGCGCGCTGAAGGCCTACCAGTCGGTGGCGTTCTCCACGATCTTCGGTGCCGTGCAGGACGCGGCGGAGGCGGCGCTGCGCGGCGACCAGGCCTGCGTGACGCGCATCGCGGCCACCTACCGCCATCGGCGCGAGCGGGTCGTCACAGCCCTGCGAGCGCAGGGTTGGCACGTCGCGGACACCGCGGGCACCTTCTTCGTCTGGGTCCGGGCACGCGGGGTGCCCGATGCGGGGGATCTCGCCGAGCGCCTCCTGGAGGAGTCCCGGGTGGCGGTCGCACCGGGGGAGGGCTTCGGTGCGCAGGGGAGCGGATGGTTCCGCCTGAGCCTCGTCCACGACGAGGACACCCTGGCTGAGGCCGTGCGCCGTCTGGGCGCGTGGGCCCGGGCCCGGGAGGGCGGGCGGTCATGACCACGTCGACGAGGACCTCCGCGCGCCGGGACCTGCGCGAACGCACCGTCCCGCACCTGGTCGGCCAGGAGACGGGCGTCGTGGCCCGGGTGGGGCCCCAGCAGTACACGTTCAGGGAGGGTGCCCTCGACGACCTGCCCCGCATCCTCGACGAGGGCGGCTACCGCAGCCTCGCCCTCGTCCACGGGGACATCGGGCTGGGCAGGGCGCGTCCCTACCTGCCCGACCTCGGAGGGGCAGGTGTCGAGGTCCTCGACGTCCCCTTCGCCGGTGAGTGCACCCTCGCGGAGGCCGAACGCATCGCGGACCTGTTGGTGGGGGGTGGCCTCCACGCGGTCCTCGCGGTGGGGGGCGGCAAGGTCCTGGACACCGCCAAGGCCGCGGCGTTGCGCGCGGGGGACCTGCCCCTCGTCCTCGTGCCGACCCTCGCCTCGAACTGCGCACCCTGGGCGTGCCTGAGCGTCATGTACGAGGCGGACGGCACCCCCATCGGGCACGAGGTACACCCCACGCAGGCCAAGGCGCTCCTGGTCGAACCGCGCATCCTGCTCGACTCACCGCTGGAGACCCTCCGGGCGGGCATCGGCGACACCCTCGCCAAGTGGTACGAGTGCCGCGGCGGCCTCGACACCGCGCCGACCACGGACCTGTGCGTGGGTCTGGCCGCCCACGCCGCGCAGCAGTGCCGCGACGTCCTCCTCCGCGACGGGGCGCAGGCACTGGCGGACGCAGAGGCGGGCATCGCGAGCGCGGCCTGGAGCCGGGTCGTCCAGGTGGTCGTCATGACCGCGGGCCTGGTCGGCAGCTTCGGGGGGTCATTCGGCCGTGCGACGGGGGCCCACGCGGTCCACGACGGGATCTCGGTGCTGCCCTCGCAGGCCGGGACGCCCCACGGCACGAAGGTCGCCTACGGGACGCTCGTCCAACTGGCCCTGGAGGCCAGGTGGCAGGAGGTCGACGAACTCGATCCCGTCCACGACGCCCTCGGCCTGCCCTGCACCCTGGGCGACCTCGGGGTCACGGAGCCGCGCGACGGGGCCGTGCGGACCATCGCCCGGGTCGCGACCCTGCCGGGCAAGACCATCCACAACCTTCCCCTCCCCGTCACCGCCCGTGACGTCGAACGCGCCATCGACGCGCTCGAGGAGCACGAGGCGGCGCGTCGGAGGGGCCGCAGGAGAACACCGATCCCCACAGGAGGACACACCAATGGCTGATGTCGAGAGCTTCTCACTGGACCACACCCGGGTGAAGGCGCCCTACGTGCGCCTCATCGCGCGCGAGGAGGGGGCACGGGGGGACACGATCTCCAACTTCGACCTCCGACTGGTCCAGCCCAACCAGAACGCCGTCCCCACGGCGGGCCTGCACACCATCGAGCACCTGCTGGCCTCCCTGCTGCGCGACCGCCTCGATGGGGTCATCGACTGTTCGCCCTTCGGGTGCCGCACCGGGTTCCACCTCATCACCTGGGGGGCCCCCGAGGTCGAGGACGTCGTGCGCGCCCTCACCGAGTCGCTGCGGGCGATCGCCGAGGACGTCACCTGGGACGAGGTCCCCGCCACGGACGCACTGAGCTGCGGGAACTACCGAGACCACAGCCTCTTCTCCGCCAAGGAGTGGGCGCGCACGGTCCTGGACCAGGGCATCAGCACCGACGCCTTCGAGCGCGTGCTGCTGGAGGCGTGAGGGTGACCGTCGGGGACGGCGGGACCGCTGTGTTCACCCACCCGTTCCACTCGCTGGAGGGCGAGGTCGTCCTCGTCACCGGGGCCCGACAGGGCATCGGTGAGGGGGTGCGCGACGCCTTCGTCGCCGTGGGGGCCCGGGTCGTGGGCGCCGACCTCGCCTGGTCGGACCCACGTCCCACGGCTGATCCCGCGGGGTACTGGCGGGCCCATGTCGACGTCTCCGACGAGGAGTCCGTCGAGGCACTGGCCGGTGCCGTCGAGGAGGAACTGGGCACGATCGGCGTGGTGGTCAACTGCGCGGGACTGTCGACGATGGCCCGGGTGGTCGACACCCCGGTGGGGGACTGGGACCTCGACGAGCGGGTCAACGCCCGCGGGTCCTTCCTCGTCGCCCGCGCCGTGGCACGCAGACTGGAGGCAGCCGGGCGGGGTGGACGCATCATCCTCGTGGCCTCCCAGGCCGCCAAGAACGGCTACCGCTGCATGGGTGCCTACGTCGCCTCGAAGCACGCCGTGCTCGGCCTGACCCGCACGCTGGCCATCGAGGAGGCACCCCTGGGCATCACCGTCAACGCGGTGTGCCCCGGCATCATCGAGACCCCCATGAAGCACCGCGAACGCATCGAGGGCGGGGCCCTGCGCGGGATGACCGCACAGGAGGTCGAGGCCGAGGACAACTCCCAGGTCCCCCTGGGGCGCACCGGGACACCGGCGGACGTGGCGGGGGTGTGCCTGTTCCTGGCCTCGGACCTGGCGTCCTACATGACCGGGCAGGGGATCAACGTCACCGGTGGGATGACGATGCACTGAGGTGGTTCGAGGGGCGGGTGGAGGCCCCGTTGGGCGAGCCCTGGTCGCCCTCGTCACCGGGGACCTGTGGAGCGTGCCTGGGTCGCCCTCGTCGGCGGACCCCGTGGAGCGTGCCGGGGTCGCCCTCGTCGCCGGTCGACGGGGCGGTCAGGGAATGCCGAGGGAGTGCGCGGCGTTGGGAGGGACATGAAGAAGATCGCCTTCCTGTCCTTCGGGCACTGGAGCAACAGCCCCGGATCCCGGGTGCGCACCGCGGCCGATGCCCTGACGCGGTCCGTCGAGCTGGCCGAGGCCGCGGAGGAGGTGGGGGCGGACGGCGCGTTCTACCGCGTCCACCACTTCGCCCGCCAACTGGCCTCCCCGTACCCCCTGCTGGCCGCCGTCGCCGCACGCACCTCGCGCATCGAGATGGGCACCGGCGTCATTGACATGCGCTAGCGCATGCCTGGGTTGTAGCACCCGTTGTCAGTGTCGGCGCGCTCTACAGCACAACGTTGACGACAATCCTGGCTGGTTTTCGATGAAAGCGGCTCTTCCTGCGCTGAGCGTCGGTGCGATGATCGCGTGCTCCACCCTCATAGAGGCGCATCGAGTACTTCGCGCAGCTGATCGACGGTGGGCGAACCAGCCAGCCCGGCAGGAGTGCGGAACACTCGACAGGCAAGCCCCACCGGCGTGTGCTCGTCGGCGAAGGGGTCGGAGCCGTCAATGAGGACGGTCGGGGACCCGTGGAACCCGAGGCGGGCGGCGTCCTCGGCGGTCTCGACTCGCTGATGCGCGACGCGGACGTCCGATCGGCCGTCGAGGGCCTCGGCGAGCCGCCGGTCGAGCACCTCCCAGTTCGGGCACCCGTCGAAGTACTGCAACGTGATCTCCATGATCCACTCCTCTCAATCTCTGTCCGCGCGGACCGTGGCCGGTGACGCCGTCTCAGGCGACACAGCCGCCGCCGGGCGCTTGGCACGCGCGGCGCGCAGCCCGTTGGCGATGACGACGAGCTCGGCGACCTCGTGGACGAGGACGACCGCGGCCAGGCCGAGCACGCCGGTGATGGCCAGCGGCAGCAGCACGGTGATGATCGCCAGGGACAGCACGATGTTCTGGTTCATGATCGCCCGGCCACGGCGGGCGTGCCGCAGCGCCTGCGGGATCAGGCCGAGGTCGTGGCCGGTGAAAGCGACGTCGGCGGACTCGATCGCGGCGTCGGAGCCGGTCGCGCCCATCGCGATGCCGACGGTCGCACCGGCCAGGGCGGGGGCGTCGTTGATGCCGTCGCCGATCATCGCGGTGGGCGAGGCCCCGGAGAGCTGGGCGACGATGCGGGCCTTGTCCTCGGGCCGCAGCTCGGCGTGCACGTCGCCGATCCCGGCGATCTGCGCGAGCGCGTGCGCGGTGCGGGCGTTATCGCCGGTGAGCATGCTCACCTCGACGCCCTGGGCCCGCAGCGTGCGCACGACCTCGGGGACCTCGGGGCGCAGCTCATCGCGGACGCCGATCGCCCCGGCCAGCTGGCCGTCGACAACCACGAGCACGCAGGTCTGGCCCTCGGCCTCCAGGTCCTCGACCCGGGCCTTGAGCGGCCCCGCATCGATCCAGCGGGGGCTGCCCACCGTCACCCGGCGGCCGTCGACCAGGCCGCCGATGCCGTGCCCGGCCTCCTCCGTCACGTCCTGCGCGGCGGGGGCTCCCTTGCCCGCGGCGGCGATGGCGGCGGCCAGCGGGTGCGTGGAGTGCTGCTCGACGGCGGCCGCCCAGGCGAGCACCTGGGCGTCGTCGAACCCGTCGGCGGCGACGACGGCGGTGACCTCGGGCCGGTTGCGGGTCAGGGTGCCGGTCTTGTCCACGGCGAGGTGGCGGATGCCGCCGAGGCGTTCGAAGGCGGCCCCGCTCTTGATGACGACGCCGAACTTCGTCGCGGCCCCGATCGCGGAGACCACGGTGACGGGCACCGCGATCGCCAGCGCGCACGGGCTGGCCGCGACGAGGACGACCAGGGCGCGGGTGATCCAGGTCTCCGGGTCCCCGAGCAGCGAGCCGAGCACGCCGACCAGGACGGCGAGGACCATCACGCCGGGTACCAGCGGGCGGGCGATCCGGTCGGCGATCCGGGCCCGTTCGCCCTTCTCGGCCTGGGCCTGCTCGACCAGCTCCACGATGGTGGTCAGCGAGTTGTCGGTGCCCGCCGCGGTCGCCTCGACCTCCAGCACACCGGCGGTGTTGATCGCGCCCGCCGAGACCGCGTCATCGAGGGCGACCTCGACCGGGATCGACTCGCCGGTGATCGCCGCGGTGTCCAGACTGGAGCGACCGGACCGGACAATCCCGTCGGTAGCGACCCGCTCGCCGGGGCGGACCAGCAGCACGTCGCCGACGGCGATCTCCTTGGCCGGGACCTCGACCGAGGCACCGTCGCGCAGCACGGTCGCAGTCTCCGGCACGAGCTTCAGCAGCGCGCGCAGGCCGCCACGGGCGCGGTCCATCGCCTTGTCCTCCAGTGCCTCGGCGATCGAGTAGAGGAACGCCAGCGCGGCTGCCTCCTCCACGTAGCCGAGGATCACCGCGCCGACGGCGCTGATCGTCATCAGCAGCGCGATCCCCAGCTTCCGCCTGACGATCAGGTTCCGCAGCGCGCCGGGCACGAACGTGTACGCGCCCAGCAGCAGGCCCGCCCAGAACGCGACCAGCGCCGCGAGGTGCAGCCCCGACCACTCCAGCACCAGGCCGGTGCCGAACGCGACGCCAGAGAGGATCGGCACCACCAGTCCCGGGTCGCGCCACCACGGGCTCTCGGCCTCCTCGGCCTCTTCGGCGGCGCTGGTGGTCGGCTCGTCGCAGCCGCAGGCGGCGCTCACGAGGCGTCCCCCGAGCCGGTCGCGGCGCAGCAACCGGGCACCGAGCAGTGCGGGTCGATGCACGGCGCGCTCTCGTCCACCGCGAGCGTGACGTCCACCAGCGCCGTCAGCGCCGCCGCGAGGTGCGGGTCGGCGATCTCGTAGCGGGTCTGGCGGCCCTCGGGCTCGGCGACCACGATCCCGCAGTCGCGCAGGCAGGTCAGGTGGTTCGACACGTTCGAGCGCGTCAGCCCCAGCTCGCGCGAGAGCACGGCGGGGTGGCTCGGGCCGTCGAGCAGGGACATCAGGATCCGGGAGCGCGTCGGGTCCGCCATGGCCCGACCCAGCCGGTTCATGACGTCGAGGCGCGAAGCAATGGTCAGCATACACTGAACTATACAGCGCGGACTGACCTATCGTCCAGTAGCAGGGCTGCCGCACGCGCTCCGCGCGCTTGCCCTCGGGAATCACGGTCACCTCTTGCGCCAGCTCGGCCACGTCGACATCCCGCGACCCTTCCACGTCTCCACAAGACCGGCGGCCCACCGGACGGACGCGAAGAGCCCGTAGCCGGCCCCGGCGAGGCCAGCGCCTACCACGAGCCACCGCCCGATGCCGAGCCACACGCTCCCGTCCACGTCCAGTGCCCACTGAGCACCCGTGATGAGCCCGGCGATGCCCATCCAGAGCCCGGCGACGACGACCACCACCGGCAGGAGGGCGAGGCACATCGCGGCGGCGGCCGACCACAGCTGACGGGCCTCCAGCTTCGAGGTGGCGGCGATGATCCGCTCGGCCCGTTCGTTCGACGCGTCGAGGTTCGCGGGCATCGTGGTCGACGCCTCTCCGGTGACCTGCTCGACGGCCTTCTGGACCCGCTCCTCGATGTGCTTCTCGATCCGTTGGACCGCCCCGCCGACCTGGCTGACGAGGTTCTGGTTCGCCGCGGCCTGCGCCTTGAGCCCCTCAATCGCCGATGCCGTAGCCGCGTGATTCCTCTGCGCCTCCGCGACCAAGCTCTGCGACGCGGCGTTCAAGCCCTCGCCGTTGAGACTCTGCGCGAACTCGCCGAGCGTGCTCGCGATCTCGTTCTGCCTGCTCTCGATACTCGCGATCCTCGCGGACACGTCGTTGGAGAGCGAGGAGGTCGACGCCGGGGCCGTGATCCGCTCCAGCCGCGTCGTCGTCTCCTCGTCCATGACCTTCACGAACCCCGCGAGCTTCTTCTGCTGCTCGGCCAGCCGGTCGAGCCTCGCGTTCTGCGCCTCGACGGCGGCGAGGATCGAGGTCAACGCCTCCATCGTCTCCGGACTGTCGAGCTGCTGCTGCGATCCGCTCTGCGCGTTCTGCTGCTTCAGCCTGTCGAGCGCTGCGCTCATGTTCCTGCTCCTCCTGCTGCTGGTGGTAGTCGAAGAACGCCCGCGCGCCCTCCGGGGTGAAATCTGTCGAGAGCGCACTCGTGCGCTTGCGTCGCTCGGCACGCCCGGACTCGCCGCGGCGGTCCTCGATGTAGAGCGTCCACGTCTCCTTGCCGACGTTCTTCCCTCGCTTGCTGATGGCGGTGTGGAGGCGCATCCGCGGCACCGGCTCCCCGTCGTCGCCGAGCTGCTGGTTCTGCTCCGCGATCACCGCTTCGAGACCGGCCTTGTCCGTCGCGCGGGGATCGGCCAGGGCGGCGCTCATCCGGTCGCCCATCTCGCGGTCGAGCCCACCCTCGGTGAAGTCCTCGCGGCGCAGCTCCCAGTCCTTCGGCGCGTGCTCCAGCCGCTTCACGACCGAGAGCCCGTGCTCGCGCATCAGCTCATCGTTCGCCGACTGCACGCCCTTCTGATTCCCGGCCTTGCGGTCGTGGAACGTGCGATAGTCCGAGAGCGCCTTTCCCGTGCGGTTGTTGTGATTGAGAACCAAAATATGGTTGTGCGGCTTCTTTCCCCGCCCATCCACATGACTGACGACGAGGCAGTCGGAATCCGGGTGCATCTTCTTCGCGAGCTGATAGCCCAGATCGTTCACCCGCTGCACGTCCTCCGGATTCTTCGGGTCAAACTCCTCATCGCTGAACGACTGGCGGTAATGAAGCGCCTCGACCTCGCGCGTTGTGTTCTGCGTAAGCGCCCGAGCGCGCGCCGAGAACGCGCCGGGGCCTCCCGGCACATCGCACGTGATCGCGACGCCCCGCTCGTCCTCCTTGCCACGGATATAGCGCTCGGTGTCGGCGGCGCTGGCGCTCGGGCTGTAGTGCGTCGTGCTCACGAGGCCGTCCGATCCCCGAGCAGCGCGCGGACCTCGCGCAGCAGCTCGATCAGCTCGGGCACGTCCGCCGACAGCGCCACCGCTTCACCGGCCCGCGCGCGGCGGTCGAGGTCATTAACGTTGATCGCCAGCGGGCGGATCTGCGCGGCCAGTTCCCGAGCGTCCGCCGACGCCTGCACGCTCGACTCGACGCCGAGCAGGTGCGCGGCCACGGCGGCGTCCAGCTCCTCGCTCCGAGAGGCGTGGAGGGCATCCCGGACGACGGTCCGCACCCACGTGCTCGGAGCCAGCCCGAGCCGCTTCGCACGAGTGCGAAGCGCCGCGAGCGTGGCCTCTCCGAAGTCGGTATCGAGCTTCGCGCGGCCCCCACGACGACGCTTCGCGCCGCCGTGACTCTGACGCACAGCCTCCGCATCAGCCCGACCGGTGTTCACCTGGGAGTCGGTCTGCTGCTCCACCTGTACGCCAGAGTGGCAAGCAGTAGCCGTGTCGGACATTTCGCTGACGCTCATGTCCTCCCCGGCTGCTTGCGAGGGGCCTCCGGCCCCCTCGACCCCCTGGAACTGCCCATCGAGTTCGGTGCTCATGCCGCACCTCCCGCGACCAGCAGACCGCCGTTCGCGCGGAGCCGCGCGATCTTCGCGTCCAGCGCCTTCTGCTTCGCCTCGGCGCGGCGCTGGCGCTCGTCCTCTGAGAGCGCCGGGCACTCATCTCCGTGCCTCGCGTAGACGCCCGCCTGCGGCGTCGCGCAGGTGCAGAGCTTCAGCTCACGGTTGTGCTCCTCCAGCTCGGCGAGCCGCCTGCGCTGCTGCTCCTCGACGACCTCACGGTCACGCTTCGCCGCCTCCTCTGCGGCGGCGATCTCCTCAGCGCTCGGCTGGATCGGCTGGCCGACTCCAGCGAACTCTGCGAACAGATCGGCCCCCTCGATCGGGTCCAGCTCGGGACGGGTGATCCGGTCGTGCTGCTCGACGATCGGAGCGACCGTGCGCGCCTCGATCTCACCGCGCACGCGCTCCCGCTCCGCGGTGTCCTTGATCGCCTTGCACCTGCGGGCCAGCAGTTCGAGGTCCTGGCGCATGTGCTCGTACCGCTCGTAGCTCTGGTACTCGCGGGTGCCGTTGAGCACGCCGGAGTTCACGAAGATCGAGAACTCGCGCTCGGCGACCGGGATGATCACCGGGAAGCGGCGGAACCCCTGCCCGAGGTTCTCCGCCTCGTGCTTGACCCGCACGCCGCCTTGCATCGACTCGTACTCGCCCGCCAACCCCCGCAGGAACTCCTCGTAGTCCTGAGGGCCGGTGACGATATTCACCCGGTTCAGCAACTGCGTCTTCGAGTTCTTGATGTTGACGATCGGCTTCTCGTCCGCTTCGCGCCACGGGCCCAAGATGCGGAAGAGCATGCCACGACTCTTCGCCGTGCGGATCATGTCGCCCACTCGCATGTCTTCCCAGATCACGACCGGCTCAGCGTCGTACCCCTCCCATGAGACGTTGTCGCCGCCGACCTTGAAGTAGGGCCGTTCGGCGTCCGGAGCGAGCGCCCGAGCGAGCGCCTTCGCGAGCAGATCCTTACCCGTGCCGCCCTCGCCGAACACGTAGAAGTTCATGACCGACTCCGGCGCGTCCTGGTACGCGAGGTAGTCGCCGCGCAGCTTCTGGAAGTGCGCGAGGTTGCCCTTCGCGAAGTAGATCGCGGGCTCCTGGTCGCGGACCTGCTTGAGCGTCAGCGTCCCCTGGCCCACGGCCTGGAAGAGCTTGCTGAGCTTCGCCCCAGTACCGCCTTCGGCGGCGTCGTGTCGGGTAGCCATGTGGGCGTCCAGTGAAGCGCTGAAGTCGAAGTTCGCGACTACCCGGCCGCGCCCGTACTGGTACTTTCCAGGCTGCCCCTGCTGCGACTTGTCGACCAGATAGTGGCGATCTGGATGATGAATGCCGACGATGCCCGATGCGCCCCGCGTCTCGTGGCAGAGGTACTCGCAGAGGTCGTAGAACGCCTTCTCCGCCGCGCCACGGCCAGCGTTCTTCTCGATCTCGTCGACCTCATTAGGCACCCGCACCCGTGGCGACGGAACGGTGAGCGCGTCGGACACCGTTCGGACCGTGGGACGCGGCCCATCAATGTCCTTGAACCACAGAACGATGTGGACGTGCAAGCCCTTGAGCCCGCAGCAGACCATCTCGGTCGTGCCCTCGTCGACCTCCACGAGACGATCGCTGTCGTGCCAGATGTAGGCCCACCTGTACAGACGATCAGCGAGTGCCGCGAGACCTTCGTCGAGCTGTTCCTGAGTGAAGATCACCTCGCCCGTCTCCGGGTGCTGGTGATACTGCATCACACTGATCACCCGCGAAACCTTGCGAGCACGCTTCTTCTGATCGGCGCTCTCTGAGGCTTTCACCGAAGCGAAGAACGCCTTTGCCTCGGCGATCTGAGCGGGCGTGGACTCTACGACGAACGGCGCGACGTCATCGCTGGGATCGGCTCCCGGCACGTCCAGCTCGGCGAAGTCCACGCTTGCAACCGAGGTAGGCGCCGATGCATCCGTTTCCGAAACGGATGCGCGGCCACCCAAGGAGGGCCGCGCATGCTGATCGGCGTTAATTCCCTGGTCAGAGCTGGGATCGACGGTCGCCTCGGAGTCGTCGGGGTCGGTCTGTGCAGCCGTATAGCCGTTTCCTGCGAAATCGTCCTCGACGGTGAGAACCGGGTTCTCACCGCTCGGAACGGCACCGGGCAGCCCGCCTGCGGCGGGTGCCAGGTCAGGCCCTCCGGGCGGGGTCAGGTCGGCGGGGACGATGGTGATGGTGCGGTCGGCGGTGCTCATCGGGCACCGCCCTTGCGGTAGCGCTTGATCGCGGCCTGGTGCGTGACGCCGAGGGCATCGCCGATCTTGGCCCAGGTCACCCCATCGGCGCGGGCATCGGTGACGGCGATCTCGACGGCCTCCTCCAGCACGGAGCGGAGCACTCCAAGGTCGTAGACACGGGCCTCGGAGTCGGTGAGGGAGGGGTCGCCCAGACGCCAGCGGAACGCGTTGACGTGATCGAAAGCAGCGGAGTTGGCGCTCATCAGCGATCACCGCCCATCACGGCGGCGACGGCGGCGCGCTGGCGCGGGGTCAGTGGCGTGAGTGCCAGGCGCTCACCGGCCCGGCGACCGGCGGCACGGGCGGCGGCGATGACGGGATCGAACCCATCAGCCTGCGAAACGGGGGTCGGGTCCTGGTCGAGCCCAGGATGGTCCAGCGCAAATGCGCGGGGAGCGTCGATAACGACAGACATCGGAAGTCCTCAAACATGAGTGTGCTTCCGGTTCCCCGCCACGGTAGTTGGGCTGTTTGACCGGCGACTCATCCGGGAGTAGTACCGCCAGCTTCAAAGTCTGGCCCCCGGTGGGATCTTCTTGTCTGCAACCATTCTCCCATGACTCGACTCACCAGTCCACTGACGAGTCGACTCGCGTGTCAGTCGCGACGCGGCTCTATTCGAATGAGGTCGGGGTCGAACTTCACGTGGCCGGGAGCGATGGGCTCGATGGTCACCGTCACCAGCTCGTCCACGAGCATCCGGCGACGGTCCACGTCCAACGCCCTCCACTTCGACTCGACGACCTCTCGGCGCTCCGCGGTACCGACCGGCTCGTCCACGTCCGCGAGCAGCTTCGCCGCCACCGACACCGAGCGGTCGAGCAGCTCCGCGTCGATCTCGTCGATGCGGGCCTTCACGTCGTTGATCGCCGCGGTGATCTCCAAGACCGGCTGGTGGATGTCTCGCAGCAGCGGGCTCAGTTCCTTCACGCGCACGACCAGGGCGTTCCGCTCGGTCAGCAGCTCCTCGCGGTCCGGCCCGTCGTCCTCCTGCGCCATCACGAGGTCGTGTACGTCCACCGAGGACAGTCGGGTGAGCACCGCCTCGGTGACCATCGCATCGACGGGCTCGCGCTGGCGGGTGAGGTGGAACTGCTCGCCGCAGCGGTACGTCGGCTGCTTGCGGCTGTTCGTCCCCGAGACGAGCGTCGCGCCGCACTTCCCGCACAGCCCGATCGTGGACAGGAGGTACTTCGGCTGGTTGCCCTGTCTCGCCGACCTCCGCACGTTGTCCTCCAGCTTCGCCACCGCAGCCCGCCACGTCTGCTCGCCGACGATGGGCGGGAACGCCCCGCCATGCACCGGGTACAGCTCGCCGGAGGCGTAGTGCTTGATGTAGCCAGCGTAGAGCGGGTTCGCCAGCAGGTACCGCACGGCATCGACGGAGAACTCCGACCCGCGCGCGGTGAGGTGTCCGGCCTTGTTCAGGTCCTCGCGGATGCGCCGGATCGACAGCGACGGCTCGCCGAGGAACGCGTCGAAGGCCCGCCGTACGGCGTCGGCCTCCTCCTCGATCACCTCGCCCTCCCTCGTCCAGCCGAACGCCTTCCAGGTGGACGCCGGGATGCCCTCGGCGCGGCGGCGCTCGTTCGACCTGATCTGGCGCTCAGCCTTGCGCCGGGCCTCGAACCGGGCGAGCGCGGCGAGCATCGTCGCCCGGAACTCGCCGTCAGCCGTAGAGAGGTCGATCTCGCCGTCCACTGTGACGACGCGCAGGCCGAGGTCGATCAGTGTGTTCAGGTCTTTCGTGCTGCGCAGGAGGCGGTCCATGTCCACGGCGACGACCATCGAGAAACGGCCCGCGCGGGCGTCGTCCAGCATCTCGGCCCACCGGGTGCCAGCGCGGCGCTTCTTCGTCGCCGACACCGCGTTGTCGTCGTAGACCTCGACCACGTTCCAGTCCTTGGCCTCGGCCAGCGCCCTGATCTTCCGCAGCTGGGTCTCGACGGTCCACCGGTCGCCCTTACGGTCCATCGAGGCGCGGACGTATGCGGCGACGTCGTTCGTCTTCCTGAGCGATACCAGTTCAACCATGCAACCAAGCTTACGTGAACGGGTGTTGCAACCACGATATGCGCTACGAGAACCCCCTCTACGCCGCCGAGGAGGCGGGGGCGACGGACCTCATCAGCGGGGGCCGTCTGCAGCTGGGCATCAGCCGCGGCTCACCCGAGCAGGTCGTGGACGGGTACCGGTACTTCGGCCACGTCCCACCCGAGGGCGCCACGGATGCCGACATGGCACGCCAGAACACGGCGACCTTCCTGGAGGTCATCCAGGGACGCGGCTTCGCCCAGCCGAACCCGCGTCCCATGTTCCCCAACCCACCGGGTCTCCTGCGCATCGAGCCCCACTCCGAGGGACTGCGCAAGCGGATCTGGTGGGGGGCCGGGTCACGTTCCACCGCGGAGTGGACGGCGCGCCAGGGCATGAACCTCATGAGTTCGACGCTGCTGACCGAGGACACCGGCGTGCCCCTGCACGTCCTCCAGGCCGAGCAGATCCGCCTGTTCCGGGAGGCGTGGGAGGAAGCCGGGTGGGACTGGGAGCCGCGCGTGTCCGTCTCGCGCAGCATCTTCCCCGTGGTGTCGGACCTGGACCGTGCCTACTTCGGCGGGCAGCGCACCGACGAGGACCAGGTCGGGTACCTCGACGGGGGGAACGCCCGCTTCGGGCGCAGCTACATCGGGGAGCCCGAGCAGCTGGTGAGCGAGCTCGCCGAGGACGAGGCGATTGCCGAGGCGGACACCCTCATGCTCACCGTTCCCAACCAGTTGGGGGTGGAGTACAACGCCCACCTGCTCGGGACCGTCGTGCGGGAACTGGCACCCGCGCTCGGTTGGCGCTGACTCCGGGAGCAGCCGAGGAACGGGCGCTGGCCGGGAACCTTCTCCGCTCGTGCGGCAGGGTCCTGGAGTCTGGGGGCATTTCCCCCCCGAATGACTCGTTGGAGGTCTGTGAGGATGTGGGGGACCAATGGGGGACGTGCACTTGACGGGCGAGCTCGTCTGCGGCAACGAGCGAGAGGCGGCACTGGTGGAGGAGCACCTGCCCGCTCACATCGCACTGACGGCCGCGGAGCCGGGATGCCTGTCGTTCGAAGTGACCCGGATCGGTGACTCGATGATCTGGCAGGTCGAGGAGCGCTTCCGGAGCGAGGCCGCCTTCAGGGCCCATCAGGAGCGCGTGACATCCAGCGAGTGGGGCAGGAAGACGGTCGGGATCACCCGCAACCACGTGGTCGAGTGGCCTTCCTCGTAGCGATACGAGGTCAGGTCCGTTGCGGCGGTGGATCTGCCCTACCCCCGCTCGCGATCGGGAACGGCGCGGTGAGTCTGTCCGGTTCGCTCGTCGGAGCCACGGTGGCCGTCCTGTCGCTGCGCGTCGAGCGGTGGGCTTCCCAGCGAGTGGAGGGCCTGTAGCACCACCTTTCGGTGAGAAGTCCACCACTCGGTGAGAGGTGCGGACTTCACACGTCGATGGCCCCGCCGATCCGAGCTGGCCCGACCGGCCGAGGCGTGACTGTCCCCTTCTGGGGCGTGCCGCCCCCGCCCTCGTCGGTCGACCGTCCCCTGCCCCGGATGCTGGCGGAGCGGCGTAGCCTGACCCTGCCGCGCTGCGGCGGGAGGGGATGTGAGCAATGGCAGACGGGAGTGTCCCCGGTGGCGCCGCGGCAGCGGGGGACGGGCCCGACGGGGCGGGACCGGGTTTCGAGTCCCCCGGCCGGGTGCTCGCGAGGCTCTCCCGCTCGACGTTCCGCTCCCGCCCCCACCTCACCGAGCGTGACTGTGCCTACGCCAGGTCCAAGGGACGCGACACCATCGTCCGTCACGCCCACGAGCTCCTCGGGGGCCGCATCGCAGCAGCCCACCCACGCAACGACGGACGCCAGACCCCCATGCGGGGGCACCCGGTCTTCGTCGCCCAGCACGCCACTGCCACGTGCTGCCGGGGATGCGTGGCGAAGTGGCACCACATCCCCCAGGGGCGTGAGCTCACCGCGGAGGAGCTGGACCACCTGGTCGACGTGGTCATGGCCTGGATCGAGGCGGAACTGTCCGCGTCGCGGTGACCGGGTGCCCGCGGCGTCGAGCGGATGCCCGCGGCGTCGACCGGGCGCCCGCACCGCGGACGGGGCAGGGCAGGTGCGGGCGTTGATCTGCTACGGTGACCACGTGCATCTGAACCTGTGTTGCTGTCGCTGATCTGCTGACTGCTCCACGCCCCGGCGTGTCGACGCGGTCCTCCCGGCGCCACACAGTGCGACCACCCCTGATGAGCTGGTCGACGCACATCTCCTCGGTCCCCACCGCACCACCCGTGCACCCACCTGTCGCACCGCGACACGGGACCTCCGCCTCCACCCCCACCGGAGCCATGCCATGAGCACCCGTACCCCGTCCGTCGACACCCTCCCCGCCGTCCACGTCCCCTCCGCCCCGACCACCCCCACCGCACCCTCGGGCGGTGCGGGGACCACGCCCGTCGCGATGACCTACGCGGACTCGGTCACCGACCTCGTCGGGGACACCCCGCTCGTGCGCCTCACCCACGTCACCGAGGGCATCGGGGCGACCGTCTTGGCCAAGCTCGAGTACCTCAACCCGGGCGGCTCCTCCAAGGACCGCATCGCCCAACGCATCATCGAGGCCGCCGAGGCCGCGGGCCAGCTGCACCCGGGTGGGACCATCGTGGAACCGACCTCGGGCAACACCGGCGTCGGGCTGGCCCTGTTCGCCATCCAGCGCGGCTACCACATGGTCTTCGTCGTGCCCGACAAGGTCAGCCGCGAGAAGCGCGACGTCCTGCGCGCCCTCGGTGCCGAGGTGGTCGTCACCCCCACCGACGTCGCCCCGGAGGACCCCGATTCGTACTACTCCGTGGCCGACCGTCTGGTGGAGGCCATCCCCGGTGCCTTCCGCCCCGACCAGTACTCCAACCCCAACGGCCCGGCCTCCCACCACGCCACGACCGGCCCCGAGATCTGGCGTGACACCGCCGGGCGCGTCACCCACTTCGTCGCGGGCGTCGGGACGGGTGGGACCGATCTCGGGCACGGGCCGCTTCCTCAAGGAGGCCTCCGGGGGGCAGGTGCGCGTGATCGGCGCGGACCCCGTGGGATCCATCTACTCCGGCGGGCCCGTCCACGGGTACCTCGTGGAGGGGGTGGGGGAGGACTTCTGGCCGGGCGCCTTCGACCCCTCCGTCCCCGACGACCTCGAACGCGTCAGCGACGCGGAGTCCTTCGCGATGACGCGCCGTCTGGCGCGCGAGGAGGGCATCCTCGTGGGCGGCTCCTCCGGGATGGCGACGGTCGCCGCCCTGCGCGTCGTGCGCGACCTGCCCGATGACGCCGTGGTCGTGGTCCTGATGCCCGACTCCGGACGCGGCTACATGGACAAGGTGTTCAACGACGGGTGGATGGCCGAGCACGGCTTCGCGGAGCCGCCCTCGTCCCCGACGTGGCTGACGGCGGGGGCCGGCGAGGTCATCGAACGCTACCGCGGCGTGGGGGAGGGGCGCCCCGTCGCTGCGTCCGCCCCGACCTCCGCCCCCGCCACCGGCACAGGCAGCCCCGTGCCCGGCACCCCCGCCACGGGCGCCGACGAGGGCGGGACCGACGACCTGGCCCGGACCGGCAACCCCACACCCACGGGCGATGCCTTCGCGACCCGCGCCATCCACGCCGGTCAGGACCCGGATGCCAACACCGGCGCCGTCGTGACGCCCCTGTACCTCACCTCCACCTTCGCCCAGGACGGGGTGGGCGGGCTGCGCGGGGGGTACGAGTACTCCCGTTCCGGGAACCCCACCCGCGACGCCCTGCAGGAGGCGCTCGCCTCCGTGGAGGGGGGCACTCGGGCCTTCTCCTTCGCCAGCGGCCTCGCGGCGGAGGACACACTG